>NZ_CP012328.1:946030-1261374 GCF_001262715.1 Spiroplasma turonicum | reverse complement strand
CTTTTTGGTATAAATCCTTTTTTAAAAGGTTTATTTTAACTTTTCCACATAAAAATAATATTAACATTTTTCACACAAGTTTTAAAAAAAATTAACAATTTTAAAATATAGTTTCAATTTGTTATATAATCTTAAATGAAGTTTTATTTTTTAAGGAGGTATTTATGAAAAGAACTTGACAACCAAGTAAGATTAAACATGCAAGAACTCATGGTTTTAGAGCTAGAATGTCAACAAAAAACGGCAGAAAAGTTATTAAAGCTAGAAGAGCAAAAGGTAGAGTTAGGCTTACTGCTTAATATTTATGAAGAATGTTAACATAATTAAAAAAAATCACGAATTTCAAAAAATAATTTCAATGAAGACATACAAAAACTCAAAATCTTTTGTAGTTTATTATAGGAATAAAGATGATGGTTTTTTAAAATATGGAATATCAGTGGGTAAAAAAATAGGAAATGCAGTTCTAAGAAACTATATCAAGAGAGTTGTTAGAACAATAGTTTTCAGCTTATTAGAAAAGTATAAGCAAAAGAAATTAGATATAATTGTAATTGTAAAAAACAAGTTTTTAGGGTTAGATTACAATGAAAATTATAAACAATTAGACAACATATTGTTGTCACTTTAAGAGAGGTGAATGCCTTGTATAAACAAGATTATTCAAAATATTTAAACAATAATAAAGGCAAGAAAAAAACAAAAAAAGATATCTTAAAAATGATATGAGTCTGAACAAGATTGTTTTTATTTCTCTTTGTAATTGTTTCAATGTTATGGGGTTGTGTACAAATGTATCAATCCAAATATACAGTTGCACAGGTTTCTGATATGGCTGGTAATAAAGTATATTCACCAGGTACAACATTTGAAATTGTAATTAGATCTTTAGGTGATTATGGATCAAAAAACCACTGGTTTGCAAGTGATGAAAATGGTAACATTCACGAGTATGGATTAAACGCTATATCTTCTTGAAGTGAAGCATTTACAGAAACTGCATCACCATTTTATGGGTTCTTTGTTTTTCCAATGTCATTCATACTTGTTGGTTTTGTAAGATTAATGGCTGGTGCTGATAGCGCAGGAGTTATTAATTCTTCTGGAGAAAATTATGGTTATATTGTTTTAGCATCTGTTTTATTCACATCAATAATAATAAGGGCAATAACTTTAGGGTTTACTTGAAAAACTCAATCAAATCAAGAAAAACTTCAATTAGTTCAAGCTAAACAAGCAGAAATTCAACAAAAATATAAAGGTTCAACTGACCCGGTAGCAAAGCAAAAACAACAAATGGAAACACTTGCTTTGTATAAAAAAGAAGGAATCTCTCCAATGGGTTCTTTAGTTTCAGCCTTTCTTTCAATGCCATTTCTATTTGCAATGTTTTCAATTGTTAGGGCAACTCATGCTTTAAAAATCGCAGTTGTTGGTAAAATAACTTTTGTAGATACACCTTGAGAACAAATAACAAGTGGTAATTGGGTATATCTATCATTAGTTGTTGTCTATATTCCATTGCAGGTGATATCAATGTTCTTACCTATGATATTGCAAGCAGTAAAAAGAACAAAGAAAAACGATAGTGAGCAACAAAAAAAAGCTAGAAAAAAACAAATTATAATGAACAGTGTGTTTATTCTTGTTTTCGTTTTCATTATATTTACAACAGCATCAGGTGTAGCTATTTATTGGATTTTCTCATCTTGTTTCCAAATTTCTCAAACATTAATTTTCCATTATGTAAGAGAAACAAAGGCGTCAAGAATTAAGAAAAAAAGAGAAAGAGTTGTAATGAAAAATAAGGCACTAAGTGAAAAAAATAAAGTTTAGAAAAATAACGATAAAAAAGTGTTATTTTTTTTATTCAGAAAATAAGTTTTCAAAGCTATTATACAAAATAGAGAACGAAACTTTCTTTTCTATAAGCAATTTTCAACGTAAGACAATTATTGACAAAATAAATAATTCATTACACGAACTAATTGATTTTAAAATAAACTCGATTTTCTTTTTAAATAGTCAGAATAAAAATATTTGTTTTTATAAATCTGCTGATATAATTGGAACTGAAGAAAAAAAAATTATAGCATCTTTCATTAAACAATATTTTTACTTATTAGCAAATATAAAAATAAACTTTGAATTATCAAATATTTACAAAACACATATAAATGATAAATATCTTTTTATTACAGATTTACATAAGAAAGTAAATAATTTATTAATTACAAAGGGAGAGTTAGATCTCTCTTCATATACAAAAAAATATAGAAAAAAAATAAATGAGTTTATAATGAAATACAAGAGTATTAAGATCAAAAGTGTTGGGCCTTTTGGTGAAAGAAGAATAAAAATAATATATAAACCAGAAAAATAGTTCTGGTTTTTTATATAATAAAAGTAGGTGAAATATGGAAAACATTTTTGAAGACATAATTGTTGCTAGTGCTACAAAAATATCAACACAGGCAATTTCAATTATAAGAGTTTCTGGGCAAGGTTGCATTGATTTAATAAATAAAATTATAAATAAACCTTTAAATAAAAAAAACAATTTTTATTTAAGAAAAGTTATAAAAGATAATAACGTATTGGATGAATGTCTTTTTTTAGTTTTTGAAAAAAATAAGTCATTTACTGGTGATGAAACTGTTGAGATAAATTGTCATGGCGGAGTTTTACTAACAAATACCATTATAAAAATGATAATAAAAAATGGTGCAAGGTTAGCAAAACCTGGAGAATTCAGTCAAAGAGCTTTTTTAAATGGAAAGATTGATTTAATACAAGCTGAGAGTATCAATAACTTAATAAATTCAAAAAACGAGCTTTCAATAAAACTAAATGCTAAAACTTTAGTTGAAAAAAATAACCCTAAAATTCAACAAGTAAAGTCAGATTTACTTGATATAATTTCAAAACTACAAACAGCGCTTGATTATCCAGAATATGAAGAAGTTGAAAATATATCTTCAATTGAAGCATACAAAAGTTTATCAAATATAGAAGTTAATCTAAAGTCAATATTAGAAATAAGCAAAAATTTAAATTATATTAATGAAGGGGTAAAAACTCTTATTTTAGGAGAAACAAATGTAGGGAAGTCTTCTTTATTAAATGCTTTATTAAATGAAGAAAAAGCAATAGTAACTGATATCGAAGGAACCACAAGAGATCTTGTGGAAGGAACGATATACTTTAAGAACTTCAATCTTAACTTAATCGATTCAGCAGGCATCAGAGAAACAAAAGACAAAGTTGAATTGATGGGTATTGATAAAACTTATAAACTTATTAATGAAGCAGATTTAATTTTATTTGTAATTAATAAGGATAAATTTAATTTAAATCTTTACAATATTATTAAGGAGAAAGAGCATATTGTAATACTTAATAAAGTTGATCTTCTATCAGAAACTGATATTAAAGCATTAAAAGATGTATTCAAAAATTTAATACTAGTTTCTGCTTTAAAAAATAATATAAATGAGCTAAAAATTAAATTAGAAGATATGTATGATAAAGAAGAATTATTGGATAAAGATTATCTTATATTAACAAACACATCACATATAAAAATGTTTGAAACAGTGCTAGATGATATTAAAAGTATAAAAACAAATATTGATTTAGGTTTTGATATAGATATTATTTTGATTGACTTAAAAAATATTTTAATAACATTTAATAATTTGCTTGGAATAATTGATTCTAATGAAGAAATATTAGACAATATTTTTAGGAAGTATTGTTTAGGAAAATAAGGAAGAAGGACGTATAATGGCAGGGATTTTTGACACACACACACATTTTAATGATGAAATATATAAAAACAATGATATTGAAATATCAGAAATTATAAAGGAAGCTAACAATAATGGTGTATCAAACTTTTGTTGTGTAGGATTTGATGTTGAGTCATCAAGACAAGCAGTAAGATATGCACTTAAATATCCAAGTGTATATGGAGCAGTAGGTATACATCCAAATAATGTCAATGAGTTTGAATTGAGTGATTTAGAAGAAATTGATACTTTGTCTTATGGACAAAATGTAGTTGCAATTGGTGAAATAGGTTTAGATTATTACTACACACCACACGATAAAGACAGACAAAAAACATTTTTTAAAAAACAAATTGATATTGCTATAAAAAATAATCTTGCTGTAATGATGCATATTAGAGATAAAGATGGTTCTAATCAAGCTTATCTTGATGCTCTAGAAATTTTAAAAGAAAAAAAACCAAAACGCGCAATAGTACATTGTTATACAAGGGGATATGAGTTAGCAAAAAAATTTATAGACTTAGGATGTTATTTATCTATTCCAGGTGTTGTAACTTTTAAAAATGCTAAAGAGTTACAAGAAACTGTATTAAAAGTATCATTAAACAATATATTAGTAGAAACTGATGCACCTTATTTAACTCCTGAACCAAATAGAGGATCTATAAATTTTTCAAGATATATTGTTTATACTATTAAAGCAATTGCAAACATAAAACAATTAAATAAAAATGATGTAATAGAAGCTACTTCAAATAATGCTTATAAAGTTTTTAAAATTAACCATTAAGAAAAGTATAATAACTTTTAACATATTCTTAAAAATAAAGAGTATGTTTTTTTTAGGTTGATTTCATTTGACACAAAAGAATCAATATTTAGTAATATAAGTTAATTTAACTTTATGAATTAAAGTTATAATATTAACACTTTTATATTGTCATAAAAAAAACTCTATATTTGGTTAGATTTATTTTTACTAACTTTATACATAGAGAATTATATCTATTATTAGGTTTTTTTAAAGTCTATTTATAAAAATGAAATTACATCTTGACAAATCATGATTTCTTCATTGGTTCTTATTTTGTATATCTCCACTCCAGAGTTATCTGAACTTATTTTTAAGTAGTCTGAATAACTTGCTTCATTTTTTAATTCATCAAGTTTTACGTTTAATAAGAATAATTTATCAATAACTTTTTTTCTAATAGTTGCAGAGTTTTCTCCTATTCCTGCTGTAAAAATAATTGCATCAACTTTTCCTTCTTGTTGATTTGCCATTTGTATTATAAAGTTGGCTATTTTTTGTGTATATAATTCAATTGCTAATAAGCATAACTCATCACCATTTCTGTAACCATCTTCTATATATCTGATATCTGAGGAAACTTTGCTTACACCCAATAACCCAGACTCATTATTCAGCATATCATTTATTTGCGCGACATCTTTTTTTAAAGTGCTTGCCATAAAATTTATAATAGAAGGATCTATATCACCACATCTTGTACCCATCATGATACCAGCTAATGGCGTTAGACCCATGGTTGTATCAAATGATTTACCATTTTTTGTAGAACATAAACTAGCGCCATTACCAAGATGACACACTATTGTATTAGTTTTAGTTTTACCAACTATTTCTTCATACTTTTTATTAATGTAATTAAAAGAAATACCATGAAATCCGTATTTTCTTACACCATAGTTTTTGTACCAATCATAATTAACTGGATAAATATAATTTATTTTTGGCATTGTTTGGTGAAATGCTGTATCAAAACAAGCTACATGTTTTGCGTTTGGTAAAAACTCCCTAAACTTTTCTATAACCAAAAGTGCAGGTGGGTTGTGAAGAGGGGCAAGTTTCGAAGATTCATTAAGTTTATTCAAAACAGAATCATCAATTAAAGATGATTTTGAAATGCTACCACCATGAACTGTTCTGTAACCTACACCTTTTATATCTGCAATATTTTCTATTATATTTAAATCATCTAACTTTGTTAAAATAGTTTCTATAGCTATTTTGTGATTAGGCAAATCTATATCATATTCATATTTATTTTGATTGTATGATATTGAAACCTTCCCCTTAACTTTTATTTGTTCTGCAATACCTTGCGTAATTTTCACTATTTTATTATCTTCATTTTTATATAATGAAAATTTTATTGAACTACTTCCTGAGTTTACTACTAATATCATATTATATCGCCATATAAACAGTCAAGACTGCTGCCTGTATTATATCAATAAGTGTTGCTCCCCTTGATAAATCATTTACAGGTTTATTTAATCCTAATATAATAGGTCCTATGGCTTCATAACCTCCCATTCTTTGTGCTATTTTATAACCAATATTTCCAGCATCTAATGTTGGAAATACAAAAATATCTGCAGATTCATTTTTATTTAAAGAATTTTTATATTTCTTATCTCTTACTTCTTTGCAAAATGCTGCATCAAACTGAATTTCACCATCTAATTTAAAGTTTACATTTTCTTTTAACAATAAATCAACCGCATTTTTTACTTTATCTACATCAGGACCTAAGCCAGAACCGTTTGTTGAATAACTTAATAATGAAACAGTTGGATCTTTAAGTCCCATTTTAATAGCAAAATTTACAAAACTTTTTGTAATATCTGCTAATTCCTGAGAACTCGGATTAAGATTTAAACTACAATCTCCAAAGAAATAACAATTCTCACCTTTCTTCATTATTATAATTGAACTTGCAACAGAAACATCTGGTTTTGTTTTTATAATTTGTAAGGCTGGTCTAAGAGTGTCAGCCGTAGTATAACTTAAACCACATAATATGCAATCTCCTTCATTCTTATATAACATCATATTTGCCAAGTAATTTGCTTTACCAACATACATAAGTGCTTCATCTATACTTTTAAGTTTACCTTTTCTTAAATCAAAAAGGTCCTTAGCATATAAATTTAAATCTAGTGAATTTATGCTTATTTGTTTTATTTTTTTGCTTAAATTAGAATTAACATTATCCTTAAATAGTAAAATCGGTTCACATAAATCATTTTCTACCAAATATGTGGCGACTTTTTGTATTTTTTCTTCTTCGCCTTCTGGAAATATAATTCTTTTTTTCTCTTTTTTATTTTTTAATATCTCTTTAATATAATCAAGCGTATACATGATTCCTCCATTTAGTATTTTTTCCATATTTAATATATTATATGAAAAATATACTAGAATTATTATACTCTATTTTTTTAATTTGTTTTTGATATAGGTTATTTTTTTTGTTTACTTACATCAGGTTCACAAAATTGTTTTAATAGATAATAAAAAAGTACATTTTAATGTACTTTTTTATTATCTATAATTAAATATATTGACTTTGACCACTTTTTCTTAGGTCCTTAGCATTTTTACCATAATATCCGTTTTCAATTCTTCTATTGATAACTTTTTGATAAATTTGTGCACCCTCTACAACACCTGTCATAGGACTTGGTGAAATTTTACATGGTATTGAGAAAATTCCATTGAAGTACTCTTTAATCCCTCTAATTAGTGCTCCACCACCACATAACATAAATCCATTTGATATAATATCTCCAGCTAATTCAGGAGGTGTGTTCTCCATAATTTCAATTACCATATCAGTAATTCTACTAAATGCATTAACAAGTACATTTCTTATTTCTTCAGAACTAATTATTGCTTCTTTAGGTAAACCTGAAACTATATCTCTACCAAATACAGACATAGTTTTTTCACCCTTATATTTTGCAAGTGACCCTAGTTCTTTTTTTACGTTTTCAGCTGTTTTATCACCAATTGTAACATTATATTCTGAACGAACGTATTTTTTTATTTCTTCATTAAATGCATTTCCTGCCACTTTTATTGATCTAGATATTATAATGTCTCCTGCTGATAATATAGCTATATCAGAAGTTCCACCACCGATATCAATTACAATATTACCTTTTGGTATGTCAATATTAATTCCAGCCCCAATTGCAGCCATTTTTACTTCTTCTTCAACAACAACAATTTCTGCTCCCATATCATAAGCAACTTGCTTTAAGGCTTCTCTTTCCAACTCAGTTACCTCACTTGGGCAAGCAAGTAATATGATTGAATTTCTTCAGTCATTTAACATTTTTAGTTTTCCAAAAACATGTTTTAGCATATCTTTTGCTGCATCTAAGTCTGTTATAACCCCATCCTTAATTGGAACTATCATACTAATTGTTTCATGTGTTTTTCCTAACATTGCATATGCTTCTTCACCAAGTGCTAATAGTGAGTTAGTTACTGTATCATAAGCCATTATTGATGGCTCATTATAAACAATTCCTTGCTTACTTACATATGCAATAATGTTACTAGTACCTAAATCTAAAGCAATAAATGTACGCTCATCTAATTTCATTCTTTACCTCCTAAAAAATCAATAATTTTAATAATTATACTATTAAAAACAGAATATACCAAACAATTATAGAGAACTATAATTTAATTCTATTTAACTAACTATTATATTATAACTTCTATTTTATAAGTGTGTAAAATTATTGAAAAAAAATTTTAAAGCAAAAAAAATGTTTCATTTTTCTGAAACATTTTCTTTTAAGATAATTTTTTTAAATATGTATCTTGACTTGCGTCATATACTCCTTCATTTACTCTTTTGACAATAATTTTTTCATATGCTTTAGTACCATCAATTACACATCCTAATGGTTCTGCTGCAATTTTACAAGGTAGTTGGAAAATATCAAAGAAATATTTATCAATATTTCTAATTAGTGCTCCACCACCACAAATAACCATACCATTTTTCATGATGTCTCCAGCTAATTCAGGAGGTATTTCTTCAAGAATTTCTATAACTAGATCTGTAATCTTACTAAATGCACTCAATAAGATATTTCTTATTTCTTCTGAAGATACTTTTGCTTCTTTAGGCAACCCTGATATTATATCTCTACCATATATTTGCATAGATCTTTCATTAGGGTATTGAACCAATGATCCTAGATTTTTTTTAATATTTTCAGATGTAATTGCTCCTATTGACATGTTGTATTCTGATCTTACATATTTTAAAATTTCTTGATTAAAGTAGTTACCTGCAACCTTTACAGATTTAGATATTACAACTTCACCAGCAGATAGAATAGCTATATCAGTAGTACCTCCACCAATATCAACTACAAGATGACCATTTGGTAATTCAATATTAATTCCAGCCCCAATTGCAGCCATTTTTACTTCTTCTTCAATAACTACTAAATCTGCACCCATGTCTTTTGCGACCATTTTAAGAGCATCTCTTTCCAACTCTGTCACACCGCTTGGGCATGCCAGAACTACAATTGAGTTTTTTCAGAAGTTCATCATTTTAAGTCTATTAAATATATGTTTTAATAAATCTTTTGCTGCATCTAAGTCAGCTATTACACCATCAATTAGAGGTGTAATTATTCTAATATTATCACTTGTTTTACCAACCATATCGTAAGCATCTTCTCCAATTGCAATTAGATTATTTGTATTGACATCATATGCCATCAAACTTGGTTGATTATAAACAATACCTTGGCCTGAAACATAAGCTAGTATGTTACTTGTACCAAGGTCTAGTGAAATAAAAGGTCTTTTAGTTTCTTGATACATAATAAGTCCCCTCATTTCTATTAAATTTTATGGAAATTATCTACCCATAATGTCTTCATGATGTCTTTGAGCTTTAATAATTTCTCAAATTTCAGATTCGAATTTTTTAGTTCCGTTTATAACTGCTAGTAATGGTTGTTCACCAATTTTAGTTGGTAATTGTAGTGTATCAGCAAAATACTTGTCAATTCCTCTAATTAGTGCCCCACCACCACATATTGTTATACCATTTCTAAAGATATCTCCAGCTAATTCTGGTGGTGTATCTTCAAGTACTTGTACAGTTAAATCAATAATTCTTGATACAGGTACTTTTAATACTTCACGTACTTCTTCTGGTGTTATTTCAATTTCTCTTGGTAAACCTGAAACAACATCACGTCCGTAAACTTTCATTCTTCTTTCATCTGGGTATTTTGCTAATGAACCAACATTAACTTTTATTGACTCAGCTGTTTTTGAACCAATTTCAAGACCATATTGTGATCTAATAAATTTTTGACATTCATCATTTAAGTAGTTACCTGCAACCTTTACAGATTTAGAAAGAACTATGTCTCCTGATGCTAAAACTGCTATATCAGTAGTTCCACCACCCATATCAACTATAAGGTTTCCAGTAGGAGCATAAATGTTTACTCCTCCACCTAAAGCGGCCATTTTTACTTCTTCTTCAACAAATACTTGATCTGCCCCTAAATTAACTGCAATTTTTTTCAAAGCAGTTTTTTCTAATTCAGTAATAACTGATGGACATGCCAATAACATAATTGAATGTTTTAATTGTTTTGATATACGTAATTTTTGAAAAATATATCTTAATTGAGCTTCAGTTGCTCTAATATCAGTAATAACACCGTCAACCATTGGTTTAACAACACGAATTGTTTTGTTTCCTTTACCAATCATTTTGTATGCTTCAGTTCCAACTGCAACAATTCTGTTTTCTTTAATTCTATAAGCAACTATTGATGGTTCGTTATAAACAACACCTTGGCCTGAAATAAATACAAGTGTATTTGCAGTACCTAAGTCCATTGAAACGAATGTAGGTTTCTTGTTAATCGCCATTTACTTTTCTCCTTCTTTAAAATTCCTATGTTTTAAATTTATGATTATGTAGTTCTATTTATTGTAGAATACATAACATACATTAAGTTTAGCATAAAATTTGTCTTTTTTCAACTTTAAAGGTGTGTATTATGATAAAATATATTGCATAAGTTTTGAAAATACAAAATATTTCCAAATAAGTGGACTTATTAATAAAATTTATTTTATATTATTTTATTACAAATACTTAATATTTTAACTATAAAAAACAAAAAACAATAAAAAAAAGCTTTTAAAAGCTTTTTACATATAATCTTTAAAATCTACACCAATTAATGTTAAAGAATTTACAAGGACTTGATATATTGATGATACTAAAAGTAGTTTTTTATTTGTTTCATTAACATTATTTAAATCAATAATTTTATCATTACCATAATATGAATGAAATAATTTGGCTAGTTTTTGAATATAATCACACAATACATTTGGCAATCTTTTTGATGCAGAATGCTCGATTGTTGAGTTAAAGTCATCAATATGCATTATTAGTTCTTTTTCTTTGCTGTTTCATTCAAAAGTTCCATCAGTAATAATTTCAGAGTTAAATTTATCTAGTAGTTTCTTACATCTAGCAGTTGCATATTGAGCGTAATATACTGGGTTTGTAGAGTTTCTTTCAACAACAAGGTCAATATCAAAATCCATATGAGAAGAGGGGTTTTTTGACGCTAGCATATACCTTATTGCATCTTTTCCAACCATCTCTATAAGGTCTATCAACCAAACCGCAGTACCTTTTCTTTTTGACATTTTGAATTCTTTACCATCTTTAATTAGACGTACCATTTGTATTATATCTATATCTAAAATGTCAAATCTATGATTAAGTAAAGCTAAACCTGCTCTTACACGGGTAATATAACCATGGTGGTCACCACCTCAGAAATTAACATACTTATCTGCATTGGTTCTTCTAATTCTTTCATCATGACAAGCAATATCTGGTGTTATGTATGTATAAGAACCATCTGATTTTTTTAATACTCTATCTTTATCGTCGCCAAATTCAGTTGTTTTTAATCAAAGGGCGTTATCTTTCTCATATGTTTTACCAATGTTTTTGTATAAATTAAGCATTTTATCAATTAATTTGTCATCATACATTTTTTGTTCACTTGAATAATGTTCTATTTTTATGTCCAACATGTCTATTTGTTCTTTAATAATATTTATAAAATAATTTATAGAAAGGTTTCTAAAAAGTTCATGAGTTTCAGGGTCATTTATTTTATTATTATTAATTTTTAAACTTTTGAACTTGTCCCCATACTTATTTATTATATTTTGAGCTAACTCTTCATACATGTCTCCACCATAAATTTCTTCAGGTTTTTCTACTTCAACTTTTAGTAATAATAAATAGTAGTAGAATACAGTAACTGCAAGAACATTTACTTGATTCCCTGCATCATTTGTATAATATTCAGTTTGAACATTATAGCCTGCAAATTCTAAAATTCTTCTAACACTGTCTCCAACAATTCCATTTCTTGCGTGACCTATATGTAAAAAACCAGTTGGGTTTGCTGATATCAACTCTAAATTAAAAGTATAGTTTTTATTTGCTGATCTACCATAATTTTCTTTATTTTTTTGTACTTCATCTAAAACTTTAACAAGTTGCAAGCCATTAATCTCAATATTTATAAAACCTGGTTTTGCAACTTCTACATTTTTTATTATTTTATTATTTTTTAATAGATTTTCTTTTATTTTTTCTGCTAATTCTAGAGGTTTAAGGTTATTTAATTTTGAATTTATAAGAGCAAAATTTGTGGCATAATCTGCATGCTCAATAGACTTTGTTTTTTCTATTATTAATTCACCTTTTAGATCTAGTTTAATAATTGTTTCATTAATTTCTTTTTTTAATTGATTTAAAATAATACTCATAATTAACCTCCATCCTACAATAATTTTATATAAAATAAGGCTAATATGTAAAAAAAAACAAAAAAACTAGTTGTTTTCTTGTTTAATATATGACTTCTTCTGCATATCCCAATTCGTATTCAAGACTTTTTATTGTTGTTTCTTTATGAGCAATTGCTCCATCAATAACAGCACTTGACGCATTTCTTGCTACTTTAACTGGTATTTCAAAGTATTTTTCGAAAAATGTTTTAATACCATAAATTGATGCTAATCCACCAGTAACAATAATACCATTTTTTATAACATCAATTGCAGATTCATTAGACAATTCTTCAATTAAACTTGTTACTGTATCAGCTAAGTTACCAAATACAAACTGAACAATTTTTATTATATCATTATCATTAATTTCTAATTCTTTAGGCAATGCACTGGTTAAATCATAACCATATGCCTTAACTTTTAATGTTTCTTTAGGTTTTAAAAGGCAAGCAACTCCAATTTTAACTGCTTCTGCAGTTTTTTCTCCAACAATAACAGATTTTTTTGCTTTTAAAAACTTTATTATTTCTTCATCAATAATTGCGCCTGCATATTTTGAGGTTTTAGAAGCAATTGTTGTATTTGTAGATACTAAAGCAATTGTTGTTTTTCCACAACCTATATCAAGGCATAAGTAACCTTCAGGACCTGAGATGTCAATTCCAGCCCCCATTAAAGCTAATTTTATATCATCCTCAACCTTTACATGAGCAACTCCTAATGATTTAATAGCCTCTATTAGTGAGTTTCTTTCTAGTTCAGTAAGATTTACTGGACAAGCTAATGTAACATACGCTGTTTTTAAAATTTCCTTGTGTTTCGAAAGTGTATAGTTTAAATAGTTTTTTAGTAAATCTAGATTTGTAACTACACCACGCTTAACCAGCTTTATTACTTTTAAGTTACCATTTAAAATTCCTATATATTTTTTTGCATTATCACCATAAGCAATGACTTTGTTAATCTTATAATCAACTGCCATAAGTGAAGCTTGATTAAAAATTATACCTAAACCATCAACATAAACTCTTGTCTTATATGTACCTATATCTATAGCAATGTGTTTTCCAGCTCTAATATTTGACTTTGCCAATTTTCACACCTACATTTCTATATTTTTATTTTAAACTTTTTTTAAAAAAAATCATTGTATAAAAATAAATTATTTCAAATTTAAAAATATCAATAATAAGATTATATAGAAAAACTTTCTCTAAATAATAAAAAAGAGATTTTATTTTAAATCTCTTTTTTATTATTTAATCACGTATTCTCTAGAATCACGTAAGTCTACAATTTCAAGTCATTTTTCAGCTTGTTTTTCGTATTCTTTAGCACCTTCAATAACAGTTAATAATGGATCTTGGGCTTTTATTACTTTTAATTGGAATATTGATTCAAAGTAAGAATCGATTCCTCTAATTAAAGCTCCACCACCACATATTGTTATACCATTTCTAATGATATCTCCAGCTAATTCAGCAGGTGTGTTTTCCATAACTTCAACAATTAAATCAGTTATTTTTGAGAATGGTGCTAACAATGCATTTTTAACTTCATCTGGTGCTATAATAACTTCTCTTGGTAATCCAGAAATTACATCACGACCAAATGCTCTAAATGTACGTCCATTATCAATTTTTGTTAATGAACCTATTTCTATTTTGATTTTTTCTGCAGTTTTTATCCCTACAAGAACATTGTATTCTGCACGAATATATTTTCTTATTTCTTCGTCAAAGTGATTTCCAGCAACTTTTATAGATCTAGAAATAATGATATCTCCAGCTGAGATAATTGCTATATCAGTAGTTCCTCCCCCGATATCAACAACTAAGTGTCCACTTGCAAGTGATATGTTAATTCCAGCTCCGATTGCTGATAATTTTACTTCTTCTTCAACAAGAACTTTTCTAGCTCCCATATCAACAACAACTTGTTTTAATGCTCCTCTTTCTAATTCAGTAACTCCTGAAGGGCAAGCAAGAACTACTAAAGCATTTTTTAAGATGTCTGATAATTTAATACGAGAGAATATGATTTTAATCAAATCTTTTGCTGCATCTAAATCAGCAATAACTCCATCAACTAGTGGTACAACCATTCTTACATCATCATTAGTTTTACCAACCATTTCATAAGCCATTTCTCCAGATGCGATAACTGTATTTGTGTGAACATCGTATGCCATTGTTGAAGGTTCATTATAAATGATCCCTTGCCCACCAAGATATGCAACAACGTTTGCTGTACCTAGGTCAAGAGCTACGAATTCTTTTTTACGGTCTCATGATGCCATTTTTATTTCCTCCTTTATAAGAAAAAACCCTTCGTGTATAATTATACTATAAACTGAGTTAGAATACTAGCATTTATACACAAGAAAGGTTATAATATATGAAAATTATGCAAGTTGTAGTTGTTGAAGGGTTCTCTGATACTATAAAACTTAAAAAGATTTTCGGAAAAGAAAATATAGATACCATTGAAACTAACGGTCTTGCAATAACAAATCAAAAATTAAATTTATTAGCAGATCTTAATAAAACACGAGGTTTAATAATTTTCACAGATCCTGATGGACCTGGAATTAAAATCCGTGATATTATTAATACCTATCTTAATTTTAAATGTTTTAACGCATTTATCAATAAAAAAACAATTAAAAATTCAAAAAAAATAGGAATTGCAGAAGCAAGTGATGAAGAAATCAAAAGAGCTTTGAATGAATTAATAATCTTTAATAAAAATGAAGAATCATTGTCGTGAAATGAATTTTTAATTAATAATTTTTTTGAGGCTTCTAATAGAAAAAAAATAGCAGAGCATTTTAATTGAAGTGAAAAGATTAATAACAAGAGACTTTTTAAGTGATTAAACTATCTTAACTTATCGGCACATGACATAAAAAAAATATTAGAGGAATAAACCATGCATATACCAAAGAAAAAGTTTGGACAAAATTTTATAACAGATGGAAATTTGATAAGTAAAATATTATCCTTTTTACCAAAAGAAAAAAATCAATTAATAATTGAAATTGGTCCTGGACAAGGTGCTCTTACAAGAAAGTTGACAGAATTATATGATAAAGTCATTGCAATCGAAATTGATAAGGATTTAGAAATTTATTTAAAAGATAACATTAAGGCTAAAAACTTTGAACTAATTATAAATGATGTTCTAGATTTAGATTTCAATAATTTAATTGAAAATAATCCTTTCGAAAAGGTTTCAATAATTTCTAATACACCATATTATATAGTTAGTCCAATTCTTTTTAAGTGTTTTGATATTCATAACTATTTAAGTAAAGCAATTTTAATGGTCCAAAAAGAAGTAGGCGAAAGAATTTGTGCAAATAAAAATACAAAGAACTACAACAATTTGTCAGTCGCTTCAAATTTCTTTTGTAAACCAAAATATTTATTTTCAATTAATAGAAAACTTTTTAAACCAATACCATTAGTAGACTCTGCATTAATAGAGTTAGATTTTGAAATTAATTTAACAAATCAAGTAGAAGATAAAACTGACTTTATTAACTTCATCAGATTATTATTTAATAACAAAAGAAAAACAATTCTTAATAATTTAACAAATGTTCTAAAAAATAAAGATAAAGCTTTTTCAATCTTATTATCAAGCAATATTGAATCTAACTTACGACCAGAAAATATTTCTGTAGATGAATTTATAAAAATATATAAAGAGGTTAACAAATAATGAAATTAAAAGCTTATGCGAAAGTTAATTTTTGGTTAAAAGTTTGAAAACCAGAAAAAAATGAACAGTATCATAAAATAAATAGTTTAATAACAAGAGTTGATGACCTTTATGATGTTATTAAATTAAAACCAAACAAAAAATCTAAGGACATTATTATTTGTAAAAATAAAAGCCTGGTAGAAAATAATTTTATTTATAGTGTTTTAGATATTTTGAGAAGTTTTAAAACAATTAATAAATACTACACAATAAAACTAAAAAAAAATATTCCAATTGGTTCTGGACTTGGTGGGGGAACAAGTGATGCAATTACAATTGCAAACTATTTTTTAGATAAGTTTAAAAATAATAATAGCAAATTAAAATTCGAAATATGCAATGCAGTAGGATTTGATTCTTATTTTTTCATGTCAAAATTTAAAACCGCAATTGCTTCTGGTTATGGTGAAATAATTAAACCAATTGATTTAGATATTTCAATAAGCAAAAAGTCACTTATAATAAACTCTATTAATTGTAGTACAAAAGAAGTTTATAAAAATTACAAGGAAACAAAACCTAATGAATTAAATGATCTAACTGATACAGCAATTAAGCTCTATCCTAACTTGAAAAATTTTATTTCACTAGGAATAATGTCTGGTTCTGGGTCAACATTTATAAAAAAGAGTTTTTATAATAGAAATTCAATTATTATGAAAACTTTTAGTGTCTTATTTAATATATAATATATTACTATATAATCATATTATATGTGAGGTCAAATATGAGACGTATAATTAAGTTATTATCAATGCTCTTACCAATAACATTACCATTAGGAACCAGTATTTCTTGTGTAAATTCAAATCACAGTTATGCAATGTCTGATGATGAACCATCATTTTCTTTAAAAAGAATATGAGAACAGTTTGATGAGTTAAAAGATGAAACTTTTTACTTTTTTAAAGAACAAGATTTAAATACTCAATCTAAATACTTTGTAGAACAAGTAATCAAAGATTTTTATTTAAGTAATGATGAGAACATTACATATGTAAGTAAGGATAAATCAACTTTTACACTATTTTTTGAAAAGCTTGGAGAATCAAAAACTTTCAATTATAAATATAAACAAGATTTAGAATATGCTTTGAAAGATTCTAATAAAGATATTTTTAAAGACCTTGATAGTAATGTTAAATATACTAGTGATTTTGAAAAATTATTTCTAAAGAGTAATAAATTAGAAGGGGACCCTAAGTATTATAATTTAGAATTCACTTATGAAAATAGCAATGATTACAATGAACTTAAATCATTAAAAGTTAGATTTAAAGAACATGACAATAATATTAAATTATATGATTTTTATTTACCTTACTATAGTTTCGTTAGGTATGATGCAAATTATAAATATGTTATATCAAAAATGTTAAATAAAGAAATACTGAAGAAACTACCATCAGATTTAACAGACTCAGAGATAACTAAATATTTTAAAAATCATGATGATTATAAAAATAATTATCTTGATGAAGTTTATGAAAAAACACCACTAAATATTTTGAATAATAATGGAATTATAAAAATAGATGCTCAAAATATAAATGGTTTTGTTGAGTATCAAAACAATATTGAAAGATTTGATATACAAGATTTATTTGACAGATATAATCCAAAATATAATGATGATAAATCTTTGAACGTTAATTATAGAACAGTATTTAGTGATGATTTTTATATTTCAGATAGATCAAATAAAAAATTGTCAAAAGAAGAATGAATTAATATATTAAAAAAACATATATTCCAAATCACTAATATCTCCACAACTGATTTAGATAAATATTTATCATTTGACATCGATGACATCAATAATATGGTTCCTCAAGCAACAATTACAATTAAAAAGAATAGTACCACTGGTATAAATGAAATATTTAAATCTAATCGGTCTAACTTTGGAATTAAAGTTGATTTATTTGGTTATTTTGATCTAAATAAATATTTTAGTTCTAAAACCTTCGGAGTACTTGATATCGATATGATTAAAGGAGAGGATAACAAATCCATTGATAAAGATATGTTATTTAAAATATTCAGTAAATATTATTATGATTTAACTTTTTTAAATGCAAGTGTAGAATCAAGTCTTGATGACTTAATTAACAAAAAACAAATTAAGATTAAATTCAGTGATAATCTTGATAAATATAATAGTAGAGGTTTTGTAATTGGAGAATATGTATTTAATGTAAGCACGACTTATTTTGAAAATACATTTACTCAAGAAAGCTTTATAACAACAGACTTACAAGAAATAAATAATTTAAGTTTATTAAATGACAATGATTCAATTTTTATTGGGAAAAACAATTCTAAATCGAGTTTATATGTTAAAAATTCTAAAATTAATAAATTAACTTGAGAAGATAATGAAAATTATGAAATTGAGTCAATTAAAGATCAAATATCATATTTGTTAGTATTAGAGAATAATAAAGTTTTCATAGTCTCATCAAATAAATGTTTTGTTATTGAGATAATAAATAGTAGTTTTGTTAAGATTGTAAATAAATTGAATATCAATAATGTAAATAAATGCAAATCTTGAACATACTACAATTCTAATTTATATTGATCAGATACTAGTACAGTAACCTTGAAATATACAAATATTGATAATCCTTTAAAAAGTGAAACAATAAAAAGCAACTTTAATTTGGACTATATAGTAATTAATGATGATTTTATTGTTGGATTTAATTCACAATATAGCAAAATTCAAACTTATAATTTTGAAACTAAGGAATTGTTTAGTGAAACATTAATAAAAGAAAATCTTTGTAAAAATTTAAAATTCTTAAACTTAAAATTAACTAACAACGTATTACAAATAGTTGCAAATTTAAACAATTTTTTGTACATTATAAACTATGATTGCAAGCAAAATGACATATTAGGTGTTACTCAACCTTATATGTTTAATGGCATATTTAATGAAAGTTTTACACAGTTTAATTTTGAAAATGGTTTAGAAATTGGTTATTTTGTTTTAAAAGACAACGCTATATATTGATACAATAATATTTTAAAAAAATATTATGATCAAAATAATATTTATGGTGATTATGATTCAAAATTTTTATTATTAAATGAAGTTGATAAAAACTCATTAATTTCAACCTTAGTAAAAAATAACTTAACTAACAGAATTAATTATTATTACTTTGATGCTGAAAATAATAAACTAACCTTTTATAACGCTTCTAAATATATATAAAAAAAGGCCAAGGCCTTTTTTTATATCAAATCTTCAAAATTAATTACTTTATCTGCTCATTTTGTTGAAAAGTTAATATCATGGGTTGTAAGTAATACAGTACCTTCAAAATCAATGATAGCTTCTAAAAGTGATTCTTTTGCTAAGCTGTCTATATGGTTTGTGGGCTCGTCAAGTATTAAAAGACTACAAGGTAACATACTTAAAGATGATAATCGTACCTTTGTTTGTTCTCCTCCTGATAATGTTGACATAGGTCTAATCATTAAGTCATTTCTTAAACCAAACTGACCGATTTTCGCACGAGCCTCTCTATCTGTTAGTTGAGGATATTTATTCATTAAATAGTTAATTGCATTAATTTCTCCAACCTTTTCTATTTGTTTAAAATATGTAAAACTAACACCATTACCAAGAGACACAACACCAGAAAATGGTTCTATTTCTTTTGATAGAGTTTTTAAAAAAGTTGTTTTTCCAATACCGTTTTTACCTTTAATGATACACTTCTCACCTTTTCTAATTTCAAAGTTTAATTTGTGCAATAAGGGCGAATCATAACCAATTACTAAATCTTCTGCTTTTAAAATTACATCAGAACCTGCAGCTTTATATAAAAAGTTAAAATTTGGTTTAGGATTTTCCTTTCTTTTGTCCATAACATCAATTTTGTCAAGAGTCTTTTTTCTTGATTGTGCTGATTTCGCAGTTGATAGTCTAGCACTATTTTTTGCAATATAAGTTTCTAACTTCTTAATTTTTCTTTGTTGACTTAGAAAATCTTTATCATATTGTTCTTGTTGTATTGCTAATTCTTCAAGATATTTATCGTAATTACCAACATATCTAGTTAATTTTAAATTGTCAAGAGCATAAATAATATTACAAGTTTTATTAATAAAATCCTGGTCATGTGAGACCATAATAAATGCTTTTTCATAACCTTGCAAGAAATTTGCTAATCAATTAACTTGTTCAATATCTAAAAAGTTTGTAGGTTCATCAAGAACTAAAAAGTCATTATCACTAAGAAGTAGTTTAGCGAGCATTACTTTATTTTTTTGTCCACCACTAAGTTCAGACATTTTATTTTCTAACTTATCAATTCCAATTCCCAATCCATTCACAAGGTTTCCAACCTTTTTATCAATTGAGTCGAAATCATTATGATTTAAGATATCTTGATATTTTAAAGCTTTAACTAATTCATCTTCGTCATAGTTTTCAGCCATTTTCTCATAAATTTCATTCATTCTGCTTTCAATATCATAAAGTTCTTTAAATGCGGTTTTTAAATAATCACCAACAAAGATATCTTCTTCAATGTTTAAGTGCTGATCTAAATAACCAACCTTAGTTCTAGCATGAATTTCTACTTTCCCCATATCAGGAATAATTTTTTTTGAAATTATATTAAGCAGTGTTGTTTTTCCAGCCCCATTAGGCCCGACAAGAGCAATATGTTCTTTTCTATTTAATTTTAAGCTTGTTTCTTTATATAACTTTTTTTCTCCATTAGCGTGAGTCAAATTTGTTATGCTTACTAAACCCATAATACCACCTTACATTTATAAACTAATTATTGATTTTATAATAAAATAATCTAAATAACTAGTATATTAATCAAAAAAATTTAATTACATATATTAAAATCTAAGTTTCATGCTTAATCATATATAAATAATGTTTAGATATATCAAAACCTTTACTAAATTTGTTATTATTAATATGGAGATTAATAATGGAAAAAAATAATATTAAGATATTTGGTTTATCATCAAATAAACCATTAGTAGAAGAAATTTGCGATTTATTAGGAGTAAAAGAATCGCAAACAAAAATATCAAGATTTATGGATGGCGAAATATTAGTTCAATCTATGGAATCAGTAAGAGGACAAGATATATACATAGTCCAATCAACAAACCAACCTGTTAATGAAAATTTAATGGAGTTATTAATTGCAGTTGATGCCTTTAAAAGAGCAAGTGCTGCAAAAATTAATGTAGTTATCCCATATTTTGGATATGCTAGACAAGATAGAAAAGCAGCTGGAAGACAACCTATTACAGCAAGATTAGTTGCAAACCTAATAGAGAAGTCAGGAGTAAATAGAGTAATTGCTGTTGACTTGCACTCTACACAAATTATGGGGTTTTTTAATGTTCCAATTGATAATTTTTCAACTGCTCAAGCAGTAGCTTCAGAAATTATTAACGACATTATTAAAAACAAACTAGATCCTAAGGAGTGTATATTAGTTTCACCAGATTATGGAGGGTTAACTAGAGTCCATGGCGTAGCAAAATATGCTGGAAACATAACTAATGGTATAGCAGTTATTGCTAAACGTAGACCAGAACCTAACAAGGCTGAGGTAGAGTTCATATTAGGAGATGTTGCAAACAAAACCTGTTTTATAATTGATGATATGATCGACACAGGAGGGACTATCATTAATGCAGCAAGAGCTTTAAAAGAAGAAGGTGCAAAAGATATTTATTTAATAGCTTGTCATGGTCTATTTAATGGTAAAGCAGTTGACAACTTAAAAACTGCCATTAATGAAGGTGTAATTAAGCAAGTTGTTGTTACAAATACCATAAATCTTCCTGAGGAAAAAAAATTTGAGGGTTTAAAAATAATATCAGTTGCAAAATTAATGTCAGCAATGATAAAAAGCTCCTATGAAAAAAACCCATTAACTAAGGTTTATGAAGATGAACAATCAAAAATTGCAGAAAAAGTTAAAAAATATGTAGAGAATTTTAAATAATGGAAAAAATAATAGTCGGTTTAGGAAATCCAGGTACTAATTACTTAAGAACGAGACATAATGCTGGTTTTATAGTAATAGATTATTTATTAGATAAGTATGGTTATGAAAAACAAACAAACAAGTTTCAATCTGAGATATTTATTAGTCGTATAAATGGAAAAAAAATAATATTTGTTAAGCCACAAACATATATGAATCTATCTGGAGAGGCTATTATAAGAATCTTAAAGTACTTTAAATTAACATATAAAGAGTTGCTTATAATCCATGATGATAAAGATTTAAATATTAAAGCTTTTAAGTTTAAGCAAAGTGGTAGTTCTGGTGGCCACAATGGTTTAAAAAACATAATTCATCATTTAGGTACTGAAGACTTTAAAAGGTTAAGAGTTGGTGTTGGTAAACCTATTAATAATATTAAAATAATAGATTGAGTCTTAATGAAGCTAAACATCGATGAATTAAATGATATTATAGGAGTTTTAAAATCTAAGGACGAATTTGTTATTGATTTTTTAAATGATATTGATTTTTCAAAAATTATGAATAAATACAATTAAGGAGATATATGGAAAAATATAATTCACTTGTAATAGTGGGAGCTCAATGAGGTGATGAAGGAAAAGGTAAAATGACCGATTATTTTGCACAAAAAGCAGATGTTGTTGTAAGATTCTCTGGTGGAGATAATGCCGGTCATGTTATAAATTTTAATGGTGAGAAGCATAAAGTTACTCTAGTTCCATCAGGTATTTTTAATAAAAAAACAACAAATGTAATTGGGAATGGTTGTGTAATAAATCTTAGAAATTTAATAAATGAAATCTCAATTATTGAGAAACAAAGTAAAGAATATGGAAATTTAATAATATCTAACAAGGCACACATTTTAATGCCATATCATATTGAAATTGATAAAGCTATTGAAGAAGAAAGAAAATCTCTTAAAATAGGAACAACAAAAAAAGGTATAGGACCTGCATACAGTGATAAAATATCAAGAATGGGTATAAGACTATGTGATATAGCAAGACCAGATTTTAAAAGTGAGTTAGAGGTTGCTTATAATTACAATGTAAAATTTTTAAAAAGAATGTTTGATATTAATTTTAAAATCTCACTTGAAGAAATATATAATGAATTACAAGAATGTTATTTAATATTAAAGCATAGAATTACTGATTGTGAAATATTTGTTGAAAATGCAATAAAAGACAATAAGAATGTTTTATTTGAAGGTGCTCAAGGTGCTTTATTAGACATAGACCACGGTACTTATCCATATGTAACTAGTTCAAATACTTCTGCAAATAATGCATCAATTGGAACTGGTATAAGTCATAAATTAATTCAAAAAACACTAGGTATAGTTAAGGCTTATTGCACAAGAGTTGGAGAGGGACCTTTTCCTAGTGAACTTAATAATGAAATCGGAGAAAATATAAGAAGAGTTGGTAATGAATATGGATCAAATACTGGAAGGCCAAGAAGAGTAGGGTGATTTGATGCAGTGGCATTAAAACATGCAATAAGAACTTCTGGGTTAGATTCTATTTTTATTACATTATTAGATGTATTAACTGGTATCGACAACATAAATATTTGTGTAGGTTATGAACATAATGGAACTAAAAACAGTAATATGCCTGCTAATGCAAGAGATTTAGCAGAATGTACTCCAATTTATGTCTCAACTCCTGGTTGAAAGCAAGATATTACCAAAGTTAATTCATTTGTTGAGTTACCAGATGAAGCAAAAAACTACATTAAATTAATAGAAAAAATTTGTGAAATTAAAGTTGATGGCTTTTCAGTTGGTCCAGATAGAAAACAAACAATTCTTTACGAAGAGTTTTTTTAGGAGAAATTTAAATGATTCAAAGATATTGTATTAAAGAAGTTGAAGAAATATGAAGTGAAAATAATAAATTATTAACATGATTAGAAGTAGAAAAAGTGGTTGTAAAAGCTTGACAACAATTAGGAGTTGTTCCTAAAAGTGATTTAGATAAAATTTATAAATTAAATCAGATAAATATTAATAGAATGTTAGAAATTGAAAAAGAAACCAAGCATGATGTTGTAGCTTTTACTCGAATGATTTCAGAATATCTTGGTGAAGAAAAAAAATGAATTCATTTAGGACTAACATCTACTGATGTAGTTGATACTGCACAAAATATTTTGATTAAAAAATCTAATGATCTTGTATTTTCTTCTATAATTAATCTGCTAGAAAAAATTAAAAATAAAGCAATAGAAAACAAATATACATTAATAATGGGAAGATCTCATGGAATGTATGGTGAGCCCACATCTCTTGGTTTAAAGTTTTTATTATGATTTGAAGAATTGAAAAGGCAATTAGAAAGATTAGATCTTGCAAGAAAACAAATTGAGGTAGCAAAAATTTCTGGTTCAATGGGCAATTATGCAAATATTGAACCTGAAATCGAACATATAGTTGCAAAAGAATTTGAACTAGGATTAGATAACCTATCAACACAGGTTACTCAAAGAGATAGACATGCTAATTTGATACAAGTATTTGCAAATATATCAACAACATTAGAAAAAATAACAACAGAAATTAGATTATTTCAAAGAAGCGAAGTACAAGAAATTTGTGAAGGTTTTGAAAAGGGTCAAAAAGGCTCAAGTTCCATGCCACATAAAAAAAATCCAATAAGTTCAGAAAATGTTACAGGATTAGCACGATATATAAGGGGATTTGTTTCTACTGCACTTGAAAATAATGTTTTATGGCATGAAAGAGACATATCTCATAGTTCAAATGAGAGATTAATGTTACCTGATATCTATAATATTTTAGTTTATATTTTAAAAAGAACTGCAAACACTATTGAAAACTTAGTTATTAATAAAAACATTATGTTGGAGCACATTAATAGTCAAAATAATATTTTTTATAGTCAAAGGGTTTTAACATACATTTTAATAAAGTATAATTTTTCTAGAGAAGAAGTTTATGATTTTGTACAAAAATGTACTTTAGAGTGTCAACTTTCTAAAAAAGACTTTAAATCAGTATTACTTGATAATGGTGTAACAAAATACATTACTAATATCGATGAATTTAACAATCTTTTTAATTTAAATTACTTCTTAAGACATGTTGATCGTGTTTTTGAAAGGGTGGTTAAATAACTTATGGAAAACCAAAAACTTGTAACAATGATAACTGAAGAAGAAATAAAATCAGCAATAACAAATGCTGCTCAAAAATATGCAAAATTATATGAAAATCAACAATTAACTATAGTTGCAGACTTAAGAAACTCATTCATCTTTATTGCTGATTTAATTAGAGAGTTACCAATTGATGTAACAATTCAATTTGTAGCTACACCAACTCATGATGTTGAAAATTGTAATCTACATGAATCTAAAATAGATTTAGGGTTAACCTCTTCTTTAAAAGATAAAAATGTATTAATCGTAAATGATATTTTATTAAATGGTAAAACTTTAACAAGATTATACGATTATGTTAAAGAAGAAGAACCTTCAAGTATTAGAATTTTAAATTTGCTTGAAAAAGAAAATAAAGATAGAATTATAGACTTAGAATTTGAATCATTATTTAAGATTGAAAACTTATTTATAGTAGGTTATGGTCTAACTTATAACGAAAGTTATAGAGGTTTAAAAGCTATTTATAGTTTGGAAATAAATGAATAATTATGAAAAAAAATTTTTATGTTACAACGCCAATATATTACCCTAGTGGTAATTTGCATATAGGTCATGCTTACACAACAACATTAGCAGATGTTATTTGTCGATATAAAAAAATGGATGGTTATAAAACCTTTTTTTTAACTGGTTCAGATGAACATGGACAAAAAATAGAGTTAAAAGCAAAAGAAAATAATTTAGATCCTAAAACTTATGTTGACAACATTGTTAAAAACTTTAAACATTTATGGAATAAACTTAATATCAACTACGATAAATTTATAAGAACAACTGATAATTTTCATATTGAAACGGTTCAAAAAATTTTTTCAACTTTATTAAAAAAAGATTTAATATATTTATCTAAATATAAAGGAGAATATTGTATAAGTTGTGAGGAGTTTTTAACAAAAGAACAAATATTAGATAATAAATTCCATGTTGTTTGTAAAAATGAATTTATAATATTTGAACAAGATTCTTATATGCTAAGGGTATCAAAATTTAAGGAGTTTTTAACTAATTTATTTAGCACTAATTTTTTGGAACCAGAAAACAGAAAAAAAGAAATGTTAAATAATTTTATTAACAATGAATTAGAAGATTTATCTGTTACTCGTGTTAATTTTAGTTGAGGTATTCCTGTTATAGAAGACCCTAAACATGTAATTTATGTATGAATTGATGCTTTAAGTAATTACATAAGTGCATTAGGTTACTTGAATAATGAGCCACAAGTTATGAATGATTTTTGAAGCGAAGAAACAGAGGTTTTACAAATTATTGGTAAAGAAATAACAAGGTTCCATTCAATCTATTGACCAGTAATTTTAAAATCACTTGATTTACGATTACCTGATAAAATACTTTCGCATGGATGAATCTTGAGTAAAAATGATAAAATGAGTAAATCGTTAAATAATGTAATTGACCCAGTTGATGTAATAAATAAATATTCAAGTGATTCTTTAAGATTTTATATTTCATATAATTTACCAACATATAAAGATGGAAGTTTTACTGATGAGTTATTTATTGAATCATACAATAATAATTTAGCAAATAATGTTGGTAATCTAATTTCAAGAACTTCAAATATGATAATAAAATATTTTGATGGTATGCTACCTAATGTAGATATTAAAGATGAACCAATTTATTTAATAGGTGATCAAACAATTAAAAGCTATAAGTGTTCAATGGATAAATATAATATTTCAGAATCAATAGATTCAGTCTTAAAGTTAGGACAAGAATGTAATAAATATATTGAAGAAATAAGACCCTGAGACTTAGATAAGAATAATCAAATGGATAAATTAGCAAAAGTATTGAACGTCTTACACAGAAACATTGTTATTATAATTTACTTGCTAAGTCCAATATTAGTTGAAAGTTGTAATAAAATGCTTAAACAAGTTGGTGTAGATGAAAATGAAATAAACTTTGAAACTTTATTAAATAGTTCTTATAAAATAAATAAATTAACGGATAGAGAAATTTTATTTAAAAGAATATAGTTAGGAGGAATTATATGGAAGCTGATGTAATTGTTGTTGGTGCAGGACATGCTGGAGTTGAAGCTGCACTTGCTGCTGCAAGATTGAATAAAAAAACAATATTAATAAACCTGTACGAGGACAAAATTGCAACTATGCCATGTAATCCTTCAATTGGGGGGCCTGCAAAAGGTATTGTAGTTCGTGAAATTGATGCTCTTGGTGGAGAAATGGGTAAAGCCGCAGATAAAACTGCCTTACAAATGAAATTATTAAACTCATCTAGAGGCCCTGGAATCTGAGCATTACGTGCACAATCTGATAAAATAAAATACTCACAGTATATGCATGACGTAATTAAAAATCAAGAAAATCTTATTTTTGTAGTTGGGACAGTTATCGATGTTATTGTTGAAAATAATGTTGTCAAAGGTGTCATTATGGAAAATGAAGAAATTATAAGTTGCAAAACACTGATTTTAACAACAGGAACATACTTGTCAAGTAAAATTTTTCAAGGTTCAGATAATTTCGAATCAGGTCCTAATAAAGAAAAAACATCAAAAGGCTTATCAAATTTTTTTAATAAGTTTAATATTAAAACATATAGATTTAAAACAGGAACACCACCAAGGGTCAAAAAAGATTCAGTAGATCTTTCTTATTCTAAAATTGAACCTGGAACAGACATGGATTTAAAGTTTTCATTTACATCTAATAAGTTGTTAGAATATGATAAACAAGAAGTTTGTTATTTAATACATTCTACAAATGAAACAAAAAAAATAATTGAAGATAATTTGAATAAATCAGCAATGTATTCAGGATCTATTCAATCAGTTGGACCAAGATATTGTCCAAGCTTTGAAGATAAAATAGTTAGATTTTCAGATAAAGAAAGACACCAAATATTTTTGGAACCTGAATCAATGGATTTAGATACATTTTATGTGCAGGGATTTTCAACATCAATGCCAATAGATGTACAAGAAAAAATGTTGAAAAGTCTACCAGGATTTGAAAATGTAGTAGTTGACAAATGAGCATACGCAATTGAATACGATTGTATTGATCCACAACAATTAAAATTATCATTAGAGATTAAAACTATAGATGGTTTATTTTTTGCTGGACAAATTAATGGAACAAGTGGTTATGAAGAAGCGGCAGGTCAAGGTCTTATTGCCGGAATAAATGCTGTAGCCAAAGTTAATAATACTGAACCTTTATTATTAAGTAGAAGTGAGTCTTATATAGGTGTAATGATTGATGATTTAGTAAACAAAGGTGTTGTTGAACCTTATAGATTATTAACAAGCAGAGCTGAGAATAGATTAATTTTAAGAAATGATAATGCAGAATTAAGGTTAAAAGAGTATGGATATAAAATTGGATTAATTAAAAAAAGTGAGTATGAAAGTTTTTTAAAATTCAAAAATGAAATCGAAGATACAATTGAGTTATTAAAAAATATTAGATTTACACCAAAAACAAATTTGGCTGTTAAACTTAAAGAATTAGGACAAGCAAATTTAACTCAAGGTTTCAGTGCATATGAAATTTTAAAACAACCAAAAGTTGATATTAATTTATTAAAAGATTACATACCAGAATTGGTATCTTTATCTACATTGCAACTTCAAAATATATTAATTTCTATTAGGTTTGAAGGATATATTAAAAAAGAAGAAGAAGAAATTATGAAATTAATTAAACTAGAAAAGAAATTAATTCCAACTAATTTAGATTATAATATGGTTGATAACATTGCAACAGAAGCAAAACAAAAGTTATCAAAAGTCAAACCAACATCACTTGGGCAGGCTTCAAGAATAACTGGAGTAAACCCATCAGATATTCATATGTTGGCGTTTCATTTAAAAAAAATAAATAAATGAAATAATAATCGTTAGGTTAGGAAATTACAATGATAAAAGTAAATAAAAAAATAAAGCAAAAAATAAAATTTTTGAGTTTTTAACTGTTTTTTCAATGGTTTTTGGACTTGTTATAGGTAATGGTATTTACTTAAAAAACAGTAAGGAACCTGGAGGAGTTCTTGGTGAAGCGGCTGGGAACCCTTATATAGCAATATTTGTCTGAGTTTTTATAGGTGTTATGTGTACTTTGATGATGTTAACATTTATTGAAGCTACATCAACTGCAACTAATGATGGCGATCATTCTACTGTTCAAAGTTGGGCAAAAAAATTTATCAATAGAAGATCTGCAAGCTTATTTTCAATATTGTACATATGTATGTATATGCCTGTTTTAATAAGTTTAGCAGCGTTATTCTCAATAGAAATTGTGTTTGATACATTTAATGATTTTTTTTCCATTGCATCAAAATGAGGAATGGTTAAATTTACTATTATAAAAATAGTTCTTTCAACAATTCTTCTTATATTTTTTCAATTGTTAAATATATATACATTCTCACCTTCAAGATATATCCAAACAATTTTAACTTTCGTTAAGTTTTTACCTTTGATTGTTGCTATTGTTGGAAGTTTTAGTGTATTTTTCATAGGTGGTGTTGATCAAAAAAATAGTTTTAACCCTTCTGAACCATTTGAAAAGTCATGAAAATTAACTACAATATTTGCAACAATAATTCCAATAATGTTTGCTTTTGATGGGTTTGTTTATGCAGCAACTTTAAGAAAAGATTGTGAAAATAAAAAGGTAGTGCCACCAGCAATGCTTTCAGCTATTTTAGCAGTCACATTATTTTACATAACTGTAACTGTATCAATATTTGTTTCAAGAGAAGATGGAAATATATTTGAACTATTCAATAGCATTTTTAACAGTAATGTTTATCTAGTTGTTTTTTTCAAAATTATTATAGCTTTAACAATGCTAACAATATTAAATGGTTATTCTACTTTGCTTCCTAAAACAATTAATTCTGCTATTGAAGAAAAACTAATATTTCTAAACTTTAAAAGTAATCTTTATAAAAAAGGTGGATATTTAGGATTCGCAATATGTGGTTTAATATATATTATCTTTGTTTCACTTTCAATTATTATTACATCAAAAAATATAAATGAATTAAGTGCTTTTTATATATCAAACTATTCTTCTAATAGCTCAGTTATGTTTTCATTTACATCTTATTTAATAATTATGATTGGTGTACTTGTCAATAAGAAAACTAAAAAAGTAAAAGTTGAAAATATCAAAGGTGGTTTAGTAACTGGAATTATTAGTATCGTTATGTTAACAATTGTTCTTGGTTATGCTTATTATGATTTCTTTGTAAACAAAATGATTAATAAAGATTATACAGACCCTCTTTTATTAATTGTTTTTGGAATAATTATTGCTATAATATGATTTATAAATGAAATTTTGTTATCTAAAAAAAATATAGAAAAAAACGATTTTATACTAAGATTGAATCCAAAAAATTGGATAAAATATAATAAAGAACAAAAAGTTAAAGAGTATTTAAATAAAAAAGGTAATAAAAATAATGTTTAATATTTTAACTCAAATTAATAAAAACTTTGAATGTGATATAGCATTTGAAAAATTAAAAAAATATAAAGATTTATTAAAAACATGAAACTCAAAGTTTAATTTAACAGCTATAACTGATGATGAGGAAATTATAAAAAAGCATTTTTATGACTCCCTCATTTTTTCTAGTTATATAGATTTAATCAATCAAAGTATATTAGATATTGGTTCTGGTGCAGGATTTCCTGGAATTGTAATAAAGATTTTTTTTCCAAATACAAATTTAGTTTTGCTTGAGTCAAATAACAAAAAAGTATTATTTTTAAAAGAGGTTATAAAAGAACTTGATTTAAAAAATATAATTGTTATTAATGAAAGAGCTGAAGAGTATACTAAAAATAATATTGAATGTTTTGATATTGTAATATCAAGGGCTGTAGCACAATTAAATATACTTTTAGAATTAGGAGTACAGGCTTTAAAAATAGATGGTTATTTCATTGCTTTAAAGGGTAAAAATTATGATTTAGAAATTAAACAATTAAATAAAAAAGAAAAAGAATTAGGATTATTATTCGATAAAAAACAAATTGTTGAAGACAATCACCTTGGATTAAGAGCTAATTTATTTTATAAAAAATTTAAAAAAACTTCTTCATTATATCCAAGAAGTTACAATAAGATAAAAAATAAGCCAATTGGAGATTAAAAAAATATATAATAATTGATAGTGGAGGATACATATAATGGCAAAAGTAATATCAATTTCAAATCAAAAAGGTGGTGTTGGTAAAACAACTACTTCAGTTAATTTAGCATGCGGTTTAGCATTACAAGGTAAAAAAGTTTTATTAATAGATACTGATCCGCAATTTAATGCAACAACAGGTGTAGGTTATGAAATTGATAGTAACTCAATGAGTATGTATCATGTTTTCGTTGGTGAAAAAACTATTAAAGATGTAATAATTAAAGAAATTAAACAAAATATTGACTTAGCGCCAAGTTCAATTGACGTTGCCGCTGTAGACTTAATTTTACTTGAGCAAAAACATAGTAACCAAAATATTTTAAAAGAACAAATAGATTCTGTTAGAAATAATTATGATTTTATTATAATTGATTGTCCACCAAGTCTAGGTTTAATTAATAGAAACGGGCTAGCATCTTCAGATACTGTTTTAATACCTATTCAAGCAGAACATTATGCAATGCATGGTGTTGCACAATTGCTAAGAACAATAAAAAAAGTTAAAGAAACTTTAAACCCTTCACTTACAATAGAAGGAGTTTTAGTAACTATGTTTGACTCAAGAACTAAATTAGCTCATGACGTGCTTGAAGAAATTATGAAAACATTTGGACCAAAAGTTTATAAGGCAGTTATTCCAAGAAATATTAAAATATCAGAATCTTCAATAGAAGGAAAATCAATTTTTGAATATGATAAAAGTGGTTTAGGTTCAATAGCTTACTCAGATTTTGTTAAAGAGGTACTTAAAGAAAATGGCAACTAAAAAAAGATATAACTTTAAAGGTTTAGATGATATCTTCGGAGAGTCAGTAGTAGATGTTGTTGGAAAAATTGAAAATGACAAAAAGTTAAATGAGGAAGCAAAGAGTTACATCGATATAAATATTCTTAAACCTAACCCATATCAACCAAGAAAGGTTTTTGATGATGAAGAAATCATTGAGCTATCAGAATCAATTAAAACTCATGGGATTATACAACCAATAATCATTAACAATGATAATGAAATTGTAGCTGGCGAACGTAGAATGAGAGCAGCAAAAATAGCAGGTTTAAAAACAGTGCCTGTTATAATAATTAATTTATCAAAAGTGCAAATGGAAGAATTTGCAATAATTGAAAATATTCAAAGAGTTGACCTTTTAGAAATTGAAGAAGCAATCGCATACAAACAATTATCAAATAGCTTGAAACTTAAACAAGAAGAAATTTCAAAAAGAGTTGGTAAATCTAGATCTCATATTGCAAATATAATGAGATTATTAAACTTGCCTGATTATGTTCAAGAAGCATTATTAGAAAAAAAATTAACCATGGGTCATGCTAAGCCTTTATTAACAATAATTAGTGATGAAAAACTTTTATTAAATATCTTTAATAAAATTATAAAAGAGGACATAACTGTTAGAGAAGTAGAAAAATTAGTCAAAAATAAAACTTTAGAAGAAGTTTCTACAAATAAGGTTAAAAATATAAATCCAAATTTAAAAAATATGGAAAACAAGTTAATGAGAAAGCTTGGTACAAAGGTTGCAATTGACTCTTCTAAAATTGCAATAAAGTATACTGATATAGATGATCTAAATAGAATTTTAGAACTTCTTGGTTTTATAGAAGAATAGTAATAAGGAAATAATATGAGTCTAAAAGTAGGAATTGTTGGACTTCCAAATGTTGGAAAGTCAACTTTGTTTAATGCAATAACTAATTCAAGTGTTGAAGCAGCTAATTATCCATTTGCAACAATAGAACCAAATGTTGGAGTAGTTGAAGTTAAAGATAATAGACTAATAAAATTAGCTGAAATTTTTAAATCTAAAAAAACTATTTTTACAACTATTGAATTTGTTGATATTGCAGGTTTAATAGCTGGTGCATCAAAGGGTGAAGGTCTAGGAAATGCGTTTTTAGCAAATATTAGAGAAACTGATGCAATATGTGAGGTTATTAGATGTTTTGATTCTAAGGACATCACTCATGTAGAGGGGTCTGTTGACCCAATCAGAGATATTGAAATTATTGAGCTAGAACTAATTTTAGCAGACGAATCTGTGGTTAAAAAAAGAATGCAAAAAATTGAACCTAAATTCAAAACTTCAAAGGATGCAAACATTATTTTTGAATACAATATTTTAAAGAAATTACAAGATGCTTTAAGTGAAGGTATATTATTAAATAAATTAAATTTTGATGAAGAGGAATCTTTATATGTAAAAACACTTGGTTTGCTAACATTAAAAAAATTTATTTATGTAGCAAATGTATCAGAAAATGATATAAAAAATGAAAATGAATATGTCAAAAAAGTTAGAGAATTAGCTCTAAAAAACAAATTTGAGTTTGTTGTTGTTTGTGCAAAAGTTGAAGAAGATTTAAGTGAACTTGAAGGTGCAGACAAAGAAGAGTTTTTAAATGATTATGGTATAAGTACTTCTGGATTAGATAAGTTAACTATTGCAGCATACAAGACTTTAGGTCTTCAAACGTATTTTACAGCAGGTCCACAGGAAGCTAGGGCTTGACAGTTCAAAAAAGGTTCTACAGCGCCACAATGTGCAGGAATAATCCATACTGATTTTGAAAAAGGATTTATTAAGGCTGATATCTATCAAATTAATGATATTTTAGAATTAGGCTCAGAACAAGAATTAAAAAATAAAGGTAAAATTAGATTAGAAGGAAAAAACTACATTGTCCAAGATGGAGATGTTTGTTATTTCAAATTTAATAATTAACCTTTATTTTTCTATTTATGTATTTTTTGTTAAATTATTTAATTTAAAGAATTTAAATAATTATTATTTAATTAAAGCTGGAATCATAAAAACCTCAGAATATTAACCCTTATTTTTCTTAAACCTTGATATTGATGTTTAATTGGTCCTTACAACTAATTTTATGTTTAACACAAAATATTTAGACTCTTAATAATCAAGGTTAATAAAAAAATGAACTTATGTCCACTTTATACTTTTAACCTAGTAATAATGAGTCTCCTCTTTTTTCATGAAGTTCTTTAAGTTTTTCTCAAATTTCAGACTCAAATTTTCTTGTACCATTTATAACTGCAAGTAATGGTTGCTCTCCAATTTTAGTTGGTAATTGTAATGTATCTGCAAAGTACTTGTCAATACCTTTAATAAGTGCTCCACCACCACATATTGTTATACCATTTCTAAAGATGTCCCCAGCTAATTCAGGTGGTGTATCTTCTAGTACTTGTACAGTCAAATCTACAATTCTTGATACCGGAACTTTTAGTACTTCTCGTACTTCTTCAGGAGTAACTTCTACTTCTCTTGGCAAACCTGAAACAACATCACGTCCGTAAACTTTCATTCTTCTTTCGTCAGGGTATTTTGCTAATGATCCAATGTTAATTTTAATAGCCTCTGCTGATTTTGAACCTATTTCTAAACCGTATTGTGATCGTAAAAATTTTTGACATTCGTCATTTAAATAATTACCAGCAACTTTAACAGATTTAGACAAAACTATATCGCCAGATGCTATTACAGCAATATCGGTTGTACCACCACCAGTATCAACGATTAGATTTCCAGTAGGAGCATATATGTTTACTCCACCTCCTAAAGCAGCCATTTTTACTTCTTCTTCAACAAACACTTCTTGAGCTCCAAGATTTTTAGCTATTTTAGAAAGAGCAGTTTTTTCTAATTCAGTAACAACTGAAGGGCAAGCTAATAACATTATGCAATTATTAAGTCATTTTTCCACTTTTAATCTTTTGAAAATGTATCTTAGTTGTGATTCTGTAGCTCTAATGTCAGTTATTACACCATCTACCATTGGTTTTATAATTCTTATATTTTTATTTCCTTTACCAATCATTTTATAAGCTTCTTTACCAATAGCTACAATTGAGTTTTCTTTAATCCTATAAGCAATAATTGATGGTTCATTATAAACGACTCCTTGGTCTGAGATGTATACAAGAGTATTTGATGTTCCTAAATCAATTGATACAAATGTCTGTCTATGTTTGTTTAAACTTCTCATAATAACCCTCCTAATTTTTAAAAATAGGATCTTGTCTTATATAACAAACCTATTATGCATATATTATATTAGAATTTTATCTAAAAAGATATGCATAATCTAGAAATTATTATTGTTATAAATTAATTTTTTTATCATATATCTTAATTGTTAAACCAACATTTTCTTCTGAAAGAATTTCATATTCTAAATATATTTTTATAATATTAATGGAAAAATAATCATTATTTGTTTTTCCGTTTATTGTCATAACATAATCAATTTTTTTAAAAGATGTATTTTTTGATTTTGAGTTCTCTAAAATTACATTTGATAAATCACTAGTTTGTTCAAATATCTCGTTAACTTTTTGATTAAAAGAGTTGTATTTTTCCTTTGGGTTAGTTAAGAAATTAATTACTGAACCTTCGATATTGGGAACTGTATAAGAATCAGTATTATAATTAATTGTTTCTAAATAGTCTTTATTAAGTTTGTTATCAATTAACTCTAATGTTTTTTTGTCTTCCCCAATTTCAACTTCATTTTTATCTAATAACAAATTTATTAAATCTTTATCAGACTTATTACTTTTATAAGTAAGCTCACCCATATATTTGTTAGGACCTTCAAGTGTATCTTTACTACATGATACTGAGCTAGTTAATACATATATATTTGATAATGCAAGCGTTAAAGAACATGCATATGTTAATAATTTCTTCATGTTTACCTCATAAAACACTTTTATTTTAACATTAATATATTTAAAGATTTATAATATTGATTTAATATAATTTTTAATATAATCAAATTGATATAATTAGATGATATTAAAATAAGGGGTTTTTATGTACAATAAAGTCAAAAAGTATTATGCTGTTAAAGTCGGAAAAGAAATTGGAATTTTTGATAGTTGAGAAAAATGTAAACAAAGTGTAAGTGGATATCCTAATAGCATTTATAAAGCATTTTCTTCATATGAGGATGCAGAAAAATTTATAAATAATAAAAAGAATATTAATCTAATAAAAGATGAAAATTATGAAGTAGTAGCTTACACTGATGGAAGCTATGATATCAACAATAAAAATATTTTTAAATCTGGAGTTGTTCTAATAAAAAATAATATTGTAATTACAGAAATGTCTTATTCTTATAATTATCAACCTTGATTAAAATCCATAAATATAGCAGGTGAAGTTTCAGCTGTAATTGAAGTTCTAAATTATTGTTTGAATAATAATATTAAATCTGTACTTATTAATGTAGATTATATTGGTTTAATTAGTTGAGCGAATGATACTTGATCTGCAAACACAAGTGTCTCAAATGATTACAAAAAGTATATTGCAACTGTTAAAGATAAAATAAATATAAGTTTTAATAAAGTCAAAGCTCATTCAAACGATAAATATAATGAAAGAGCAGATCAATTAGCGAAGTTGGGTAAGGTTTTAAAAAACAAAATTATTTAATAGTGCTTATTTAAACTAAATTTAATGTCTATTTTAATATTTTTTAATTATAATAAAGTAAGTTATTGAGGTAATTATGTATAAAGTCGGTTTCTCAAAAGATACTCACAATTTAATTCCTGGAGAAGGAATTAAGATTGGTGGTATATTTATAGATTGCAATGTTAAGGTAGAATCTTATAGTGATGGGGATGTATTATTTCATGCCTTATCTGAATCGATACATGGTGCTTTAGGATTAGAAGATTTAGGATTTTATTATAATGAGTCTAATATGACTAAAGGTTTTGATTCAGTTATAATTTTAAATAGTGCGATGAATTTTTTAAAAAATGAGAATTATTTTATATCAAATGTCGATATTTTAATTGAGTTAGATAGTCCAAATTTGAAGTCAATAAAAACTTTAATCAAAAATAACTTACATAAAATTTTGTGTATAGATGAAAGAAACATTTCTATAAAGGCAACTACATCAGAAGGTAATAATACATCTATTATTAAATGTTACTCAACAATATTAATTTATAAAAAGGGGAAAGAAAATGAATAAATTTAGATTAAGATATGCACCATCACCAACAGGATACTTGCATATAGGAAATACTAGAACTGCTTTAATGAATTACATATTTGCAAAACATTATAATGGAGATTTCATTGTTAGAATTGAAGATACAGATATTGAAAGAAATGTTGAAGGTGCTATTGAATCTCAATTTGATAATATGGAATGGCTAGGGATAATCCCAGACGAATCATTCTTAAAACCAAATAAAAATTTTGGGGAGTACATGCAGTCAAAAAAACTTCAAAGGTACATTGAGATTTCTAACACACTTATTGAAAAAGGATATGCTTATAAATGTTTTTGTTCAAAAGAAGAATTAGAAAAAGAACGTCAATCTCAATTAGATAGAAATATACAAGCCCCTAAATATAATAGAAATTGTTGAAATAATAGAGATTTATTAAAAAATAAAACATCTGAATTTAATGTTAGATTTAAAGTACCTGATAACAAAGAGTTTGAAATAGATGATCTTATAAGAGGTATTGTTTCATTTAACTCAAAAGATATTGGTGATTTTGTAATATTAAAATCAAATGGAATTGCAACTTATAACTTTGCTGTTGTTGTAGATGATGTAGATATGGAAATAACACACGTATTAAGGGGTGAAGAACATATTTCCAATACACCTAAACAACTAATGATTTATGAAGCAATGGGGTGAACAACCCCTAAATTTGGGCATTTAACTTTAATAGTAGACGAAACTAGAAAAAAACTTTCTAAAAGAAGCGGTAATGAAATGTTTTTCATTTCTGAATATAGAAAAAAAGGTTTTTTACCACAAGCTATATTTAACTTTGTATCCTTATTAGGTTGAAGTCCTAATATTGAAAAAGAGGTATTTACGAAAGAAGAATTAATCAGCATATTTGATGAGAAGAGATTTTCTAAATCACCAAGCATGTTTGACTATAATAAATTGAAATGAATTAATAGCCAATATATGAAAAAATTAAATGATGCAGATTATCTAAGTTTTGTTAAGGAATTTATAAATAAAGATAAGTTCAGTATAAGTGATATAGATGTAAATTGACTTGATGAGGTTTTATTATTATTTAAAAAAGAAATTGAATTTGGTATTCAAATAAACGATCATCTTGGATTATTTTGAGATAACAATAACAAAAAAGATTTTGAAATTTTGAAAAGTATAAATAATTGACAACAAAGTATTAAAAAATTCAAAGAAAATTTAACTTTATTAGAAGATTATAATGTTGATTCTATAAAACATATGATTAATAATATTGGTAAGGAGCTTGACATTAAAGGTATGAATCTATTTATGCCAATAAGAATTGCTGCTACTAATTCTGAGCATGGACCTGAATTAGCAAAAGTTATTTTTCTTTTAGGTAAAAATAAGGTTTTAAAAAACATTGATTTAATATTGAATGAGTAGGTATTTTGTATGAAAAAATTTATTAGAGATAATGTACATGGTGAAATATCAATTAATGAAGATTTTATAATTGAATTAATTGAATCAAAAGCATTTCAAAGACTACGCCGAATTATCCAATTAGGTGGAGGACAGTTTGTTTTTCCAAGTGCATCTCACACAAGATTCTCTCACTCAATTGGAGTTTATCATGTGATTTGCAAGTTTTTAGAAAATGAATCAGTTTTTAAATCTTTGAATAGTAATGAAATTAAAGCTTTAAAATGCGCAGGACTTTTACATGATATTGGTCATGGGCCATTTTCTCATAGCTTTGAAAAAGTTATAAATCAGAAACATGAAGAGTTTTCAAAAAGAATTATTCATGAGGATTATGAAATAAATAACATCTTAAATAAATATTCAATTAACCCAAAAGAAGTTACAGATATAATAGAAGGAAAACATAAAAATTTAGTCTTAAGCAATTTAGTTTCAAGTCAAATTGATGCAGATAGAATTGATTATTTATTAAGAGACTCCATAGGAGCAGGTGTTAATTATTCAAAATTAGATTTACAGTGAATTATAAGGCATACTATGGTACACGATAATAAAATTGTTTTCCCAGAAAAAACTGTTAATTCAATTGAACATTTTTTACTTGGTAGGTATCATATGTTTTTACAAGTATACCACCATAAAATTTCTAAAGCATTCGATTTCACATTAGAAAAATGATTTGAGAGATTGAAATTTTTGTTTAAAAAAGGTTTTAGTTTTAAAAATACATACTTTATAGAAGTTTTAAAAAATATCTTAGAAGATAAAAAATTATCTGTAGAAGATTATTTAAGACTTGATGACTATACAGTTATTGAGTTTATAAAACAAAGCGAAGAGGAAAATGATTTTATCCTTAAAGATTTAGCATCAAGAATTTTAAATAGATCATTTGTAAGTGTTTCGTCTAGTATCGATGAAGAACAATACAACACTTACAAATCTAATTTCCCTTATGATACTAATTATTACTTTGGTATTATGAAAGAATCAAGTTTTAATATTTATGAAGGAGACAAATCTGACTATTCTAAGGATATATTTATCCTTTCTAAGGATGAAATAAAACCAATAACAGAAGTTTCTAAAATCTTAGTAAGTGTTGATATTAATAAAAAATTCTATATTTTCGTTAAGAATAAGGTAGAATAAAAAATATGGAGGGTAATTATGCATAAAACATCACCTATTGAATTAGCATACAGCTACTTAAGCTCTGTTAAAAACAATATGTCATTTGAGGATATTTGAAATTCGATTTCAAGAGAAATAGAGGCAAGTAACGAGAGAAAGAATGAAATTATTGCTGAATTATATAGTGATTTAGTTTTAGATAATAGATTTGCCTTAACAGCTGATGGAAAATGAGGATTGAGAGATTATTTAAAGTTTGAAGATGTAAAGAAACAATATGAATACGTTGATAAGTTTGAGACAACTGAAGAGTTTGATGATTTAGATCCTTTCCAAACTTCTGAATTATATGATTTTGATACCGATACAGGAGAAAGCGTTAAAAAAGCTAAGCTTAGATTAGATAGCGAAATTGATACCGATGATGATATTTCATTAGATTTAAATGATGATGAAGATTTTGATGATTTTGACGAAGATTTTGAAGAAGATGATTATGGTGATGGCGATTAATTATCTTTTTTATTGTTTGATTGGATTTACAAATTTTAGTTTATAAGGAGATTTTTTATATGAGTAAGCACATTTTTATAACTGGGGGTGTAGTTTCAGGTTTAGGTAAAGGTATAACAGGAAGCTCATTAGGTGTTTTATTAAAAAATAGCGGTTTAAAGATATTTATGCAAAAGTTTGACCCATACCTTAATATAGATCCTGGAACAATGAATCCAATTGAACATGGTGAAGTTTTTGTAACTAATGATGGAGGAGAAACAGATCTTGATTTAGGACATTATGAAAGATTTATAGATGTAAATTTAACAAAAAGCTCTTCATATTCAGCTGGTAGAATATATGCCGATGCTTTGGATATTGAAAGACAAGGTGGTTATAAAGGCAAAACAGTTCAAGTAATCCCCCATATTACTAATTTAATAAAAAGTAAAATTTATGAAGTTGAAAAAAATAATGACTATGATGTAATAATAAGTGAAATCGGAGGAACTGTTGGTGATATTGAGTCACAACCCTTTCTTGAAGCAATCAGACAAATAAGAATGGAAAAGTCTAAGGAAAATGTTTTATTTATACATATTGCATTATTACCTTATTTGAAAGTATCTAATGAGTTTAAAACAAAACCTATACAACATTCAGTTAAAGAAATGTTAAGTTTAGGGTTACAACCAGACATCATTGTAGCAAGAAGTGAATTTAGTTTTGAAGATAAGCTGAAAGACAAAATTTCTTCTTTTTGTAACGTACCTAAGGAAAATGTAATTGAATGTAGCGATAGTGATTCAATATATAAAGTACCTTTAATAGTTCAAAAATCAAATATGCATAAAATTGTTGCTAAACAACTAAACTTAAGTTTAAAAGATACTGATATGTCTCAATGGAACTCTTTTGTAGATAATATAAATGCTTCAACAGAAGAAGTTGAAATAACTATAGTAGGAAAATATGTTGAGTTAAGTGATGCTTATTTATCAGTTATAGAGTCTTTAAAAATTGCAGGTTATGATTTAAAACATAAAATTAAATTAAAATGAGTTAATTCAAGAAGAATAAGTGAAAGCAATTATGAAGAAATTTTAAAAGATTCTAAAGGTATATTAGTGCCAGGTGGTTTTGGTGAAGAAGGAATAGAGGGTAAAATTTGTGCCGCAAAGTATGCAAGAGTTAACAATATACCATATCTGGGTATTTGTTTAGGAATGCAAGTTGCTTGTGTAGAATTTGCAAGAAATGTCTTGAATTTGAAAGATGCAAGTTCTACTGAAATTAATCCAAATACTAATAACCCTATAATAGATATATTAGAAGGTAAAAATACTAAAGATATTGGTGGCACATTAAGACTAGGAGCTTATAAAACAACCTTATTAGATAATACACTTGCTAAAGAATTATATAATTCTAATGAAGTAATTGAAAGGCACAGACATAGATATGAGTTCAATAATAAATATAAAGAAAAGTTTGAATCAAATGGTATGGTATTTTCTGGTATTTATGTTGAAAAAAATTTAGTCGAAATTATAGAAATTCCAAAAAATAAATTTTTTATAGCTTGTCAATACCATCCAGAATTTACAAGTAGACCTAATAAACCAAATCCTTTATTCAAAGGATTTATAAAATCAATTATTAAAAATGTACAATAAAGTAAAGTAATGTAATTAAAGTTGTATAATCTTTTTGTGGAGGAAAAATAATAATGGCAAAATTATATAATAGTAGATTAGTAAATGCTACTAAAATGGTTAAAGATGCACATGAAAATAAATATGCTATTGGTCACTTTAACATAAATAATTTAGAATGAACTAAATCTTTATTGGAGGCAGCTCAAGATTCTAAAACACCTATAATAATTGCAACTTCTGAAGGAGCAATTAAATATATGGGAGGTCTAAAAACTATTGTTGGAATGGTTAATGGTCTTTTAGAAGAATTAAATATAACAGTTCCTGTTGCTTTACATTTAGATCATGGACAATCTGTTGAAATGGCTAAAAAATGTATAGAAGCAGGTTACTCTTCAGTAATGTTTGATGGTTCACATTTACCATATGAAGAAAACATTGCCAAAGTAAAAGAATTGATGATTTTTGCAAATGATCATGAAGTTTCAGTTGAAGCAGAAATCGGTTCAATTGGTGGTGAAGAAGATGGTGTTGTTGGTGAAGGTGAATTAGGGGATCCATTACAAGCTGAAGAAATGTCAAAACTTGGTATTTCAATGTTAGCTGCTGGTATAGGTAATATACATGGTAAATATCCTGAATGATGAAAATCTTTATCTTTTGAAACTTTAGAAGCATTACAAAATGCTTGTAAACTACCAATGGTTTTACATGGTGGTTCAGGGATACCTCAAGATCAAGTAGAAAAAGCAATAAAATTAGGTATTTCAAAAATTAATGTTAATACTGAATTACAATTATCATTCAGAGATGCAACAAGAAAATATATAGAAGATAAAAAAGATTTAGATGATCATGGAAAAGGTTTTGACCCAAGAAAATTATTAGCTCCTGGTTCAAAAGCAATTAAAGAGACTTTCTTAGAGTTAACTAAGTGGTTCGGTTGTCAAGGTAAAGCTAAGTAATTAATATTATTAAAAAATAATAATTGATGATATCTTTATTTAAAATATATGATATTATTAATTTTGTATCTATATTTTAAAGGACGGTGAAAGAATGCCAAAGCAAGGAATACATCCAAATTATCAAGAAGCAAAATTTATTTGTACATCATGTAGTAACGAATTTCTATCTGGTTCAACAAAAGGATCAGAAGTAAGAGTAGATACTTGTTCAAATTGTCACCCTTTCTATACTGGAAAGCAAAATTTTGCAAATGCTGAAGGACGTGTAGAGAAGTTTAAAGAAAAGTTTGCTAAAAAAGACGCAGTTCAAGCAGAAATGAAAAAAGCTTCTGAAAGTCAAAAAGCTGAAAATGCTAAAAAAGCAAAAGAAAAAAAATAGTATATAATTAAAAAAGTATGATTACATTAGTGTTGTACTTTTTTATTTTATTTAAATAGTACTATTTTAAAAAGCATAATATAATTAGGTTTAGGTGGTAGAAATGAGTTTAAAACTTAAAAAAGCAACGTTCATTAATAAAAAAGTAGTTCCAAATGAAGTTACTTTTGAGACAGAAGACATATTTACTAGTGTTATTTCAAATAACTCAGAAGATTTGAAAAGTTTTAAAACTATATTAACTGGAAAATATTTAGTTAAATCAGGTTATTTCAAAATAGATGGTTATGATAAAGTTAATAAAGATTGAACTAAACAGCATGTAGATGTAATTTCTATGAGCAAAAACCTTAGAAAATGACCAGAAAAATTTTGGTTATCAACATATTTATTACTTAATAAAGAGTTTTATAACAATGCTAAAATTAATTATTTAAATGATAAATATGATTATTTATCTTATTCAACATCATACAATATAACTGAAGATTTGAATATGAGAAAAAAAGTTGAAAAAATGATTCTCACATTTATTAATAGTTCTATTGAGATTGAAGAACAATGGTTACAAGACTTCCTAAATCAGCAAATCAATTTTAATAATAAAAACTTGGAAGAAAAAAATGAAACTCTCGAAGAACACATTAAGATTATAGTTAAAGATTATTATTTTTTAATCGATAAAACACTAAATTACGAGTTGTTAGAGACTTTTTTACAAAGTTTATGAGATAAAGTTTATAATTTTATGGAGTTAACATCTCTTTGTAAATGTGAGTATATAGCTAAAAAATCAAAAGATAAATCAACTAAAAAACTTGCAAAGCATTTAAACTTTAATCAAGTTAATTATGTAGTTAGAAAACAATTAAAAATTATTGATGTTAAGATTAGTCACATTAGGAATAAAATCTTAAAAAATAAAAATATAATATTAAGTCTGAAAAAACAAATCAACTTTGAAATGATTAAGTTGAATAAAATAAATAAAAAGTTAAAAAATCTTGACGTTTATTTTGGTTGAAGGCAGGCTTCCAATGACCAAAGATCAGAGTTTGTTATTAAACAAGAAAAAATGTTTTTTGATGGTTTAACTGATGAATCTACAACACTAAGAGGAAAAATTGTGGAAGTAATCCATGGGTTCCACAAACAAATCTTAAAAAAAGATATAAGTTATAAAAAAACAAGTTTATTTAAAACAGAATTAAAAGCTTTGAAATCAAAAATTAATACAATGTCAGAACAATCTAAAAATTACATAAACGATTTATGTGAAAAACTAGATTTAAAACTAGATTTATTTTCTATTAAGTGGAATGGTGTAATAAATATTTGATATTTAATTTTAAAATCAATCTTTCTAAAAAAATATAACTTAATATTTTATAAAGTACTGGAAAAGTTATCTTTAAATGAAACCAGAGAATTATTTCATGTTTTAAATAATTTATATAAATTAGATAATAATTATAAGTTTATATTTTTAGATACCCAAATTCAAAATGTTGCGTGTTTAAATAAAGAATTCTATCTTATAAATAAATCTAAAATATTAAAACTATCTTTTTCTGATTTTATAAAAAATAATTGAAACAGCCATGCTTCTGAAATTTTCTACAATAATAATAAAATACAATATGAAAGAGTAAAAGATAAAGTTATCATATTAAATAATAAAATTAAAAGTAACTCCTTATCATTTAATGCTAAAGGATATATAATTCTAGACCCCTTAAAATTAAGCAGTAGTAAAAAAGAAACTAAAAACAATCTTTTTGAAATAAAAGGATATATTAAAGATAACAAATTATTCTCTGATGAAAAAGTTAAATATTTTGTTTCAGACGATAAACAAGTCAAACTTTACTTTTATTCAGATTTAAATTATAAAGCTAAACAAAAAATAAGTGTTTATGTAACTGAAGATGCAATATTTAAAGTTATATAGAAAGGTATAATGAAAGATCTAATACAATTTATAAAAGATTTTGATCATATTGTGATTGCAAAACATAAAAGTCCAGATTGAGATACACATGGTTCAGCATATGGTTTGAAATCAATCATCAAAACCAATTTTCCATCGAAAAATGTTTATATTGTTGGATGAGATATGGAAAGCGATTGTAGAGAAAAAGACGAAGCAATATTGAATGAGGAAATTCTTGAAAAATGCTTATTTATTACTGTTGATGTTGCTAATTATGATAGAATAGATTTTGATAGGTTAGAACATATAAAAACAATATATAAAATAGATCACCATATAGAAGTTGATAATTTCACTCAGTTTAAGCTTGTTGAAGATAACGCAATAGCTTGTACTCAAGTTATTACATTATGAGCATATGATAATAGCTTAATAATAGATAAAAAAGCTGCAAGATATTTGTTCTATGGTTTAATAACCGACTCTGCAAGATTCTTGTATAAAAATACAAATTCAAAAAGTTTTAAAGCGGCTATGATTTTATCAGAAGTATTTACAGAAATAACAACTGTTTATGAAAGTTTGTATTTAAAAAGTATACACCAAGCTAGATGAAATAGTAAATGTTTTAGCAAAATAAAACAGTTAAAAAATGAAAAAGTTGCATATTTGAAAATAAAAAAGAAAGACTTCAAAAATAAAAATTTAACAGAGTTTGAAGTAAAATCTTCTTTATCTATTTTTCTTAATATTAAAGAAATAGAAGTTTGATACATAGCTTACGAGTCTAACTCATCAAAAAAAATTAAGGTCTCATTAAGAAGTAGAAAACACAATGTAAATAAAGTAGCAGAAAAATTTGGTGGGGGTGGACATATCCTTGCTTCAGGTTTAACATTGCAAAGTTGAAAAGAGTTAAAACTTTTAAACAAAGAGTTGGATAAATTATTTAAAGAGGATAAAGTAGATGAGTAATATATTAAATTTAAAAAACAAAAAAGGATGAATTGAATTAATTACAGGTTGTATGTTTGCAGGCAAAACAGAAGAGTTTATAAAAAGATTAAGAAGATATCAATATGCAAATCAAAATATTATTGTTTTTAAACCAGCAATAGATGATAGGTATGGTCAAAAAGAAATTTATTCACATTCTAGAATGAACATTGACGCAATTCCAATTCAAAATAGTGAAGAACTAATAAAAGTTTTTAATGAAAAAAATAAAAATAAAAATATTGATGTAATTGGAATTGATGAAGTACAATTTCTTGATGAAAACATCGTTAATGTATTAGATAATTTTGCAAATAAAGGAATTATAGTTATTGCAAGTGGTTTAGATAAAGATTTTAGAAATAGACCATTTAAAAACGTTGACAAACTACTTGTTAATGCTGAGTATATTGATAAATTAACATCTATTTGTCATAAATGTGGTGGTAATGGAACAAGAACTCAAAGAATAATTGATGGTAAACCAGCTTCTCTTGATAGTCCCTTAATATTTATTGCAGCAAACGAAAAATATGAATCAAGATGTAGACATTGTTTTGAGGAACCAAGGTAGGAGATAATATGAACGCAAAGACATTAGAAGCACTTAATGTTATTGAAAAAAGAGTAAATATGATTGATTCTAAGTTACAAGATGAAGCAAATTTATCAGACATTAAGTTACTAACAGAATTAAATAAAGAAAGATCTAGTTTAGAAAGCATATATAATGAATATTTAGAATATAAAAAAATAAAAAGCGACTTAGATGAAGCAAACTATATGTTAAAAAATGAAAAAGATGCTGAACTTAAACAACTTGCTAAAAGTGAGTTACAAGACTTAGAAGAAAAAATTGAAACCTTAGAAAAAAACATAGAATTGTTACTTTTACCAAAAGACCCTAATGATGATAAAAATGTTGTATTTGAAATTAGAGGTGCAGCAGGTGGTGATGAAGCTAACATTTTTGCAGGAGATTTATTTAGACTATATACAAGATATGCCGAAAAAAACAATTGAAAAGTTGAAGTTTTAGAAGAGAGCGAATCAACAGCAGGAGGATTTAGCCAAATTTCATTTATGGTGAAAGGTGATAATGTATACTCAAAAATGAAGTTTGAATCTGGAAGCCATAGAGTACAAAGAGTTCCAAAAACAGAGTCCAAAGGAAGAATTCAAACTTCTACAGCTACTGTTGCTGTCTTACCAGAAGTTTCAGATTTGGAAGTAGATATTAAACTATCAGATCTTAGAATTGATACTTATAGGTCTTCTGGAGCTGGTGGTCAACATGTTAATACAACTGATTCTGCTGTAAGAGTTACACATATTCCGACCGGAATAGTTGCCTCATCTCAAGATGGAAGAAGTCAACACGATAATAAAGACAAAGCTATGACAATGTTAAGGGCTAGAATTTATGAGTATGAGCTTCAAAAAAAACAAGAACAAGAAGCAAGTCAAAGAAAAAGTGCAGTAGGTACAGGAGCAAGAAGTGAAAAAATAAGAACTTATAATTATCCGCAGAACAGAATAACAGACCATCGAATTAATTTAACATTAAGTAAGTTAGATCAGGTTATGGAAGGTAATTTAGAAGAAATTATTGACGGTTTAATAAAAAATCATCAGAAAGAATTAATAGCTGAACAAATCAATGAAGATAATTAAGGAAGTTGTTGAATTTTATTCAAAAGATTTTGATAAAAAACAAATAAAAAATATTATTAAACATGTTTTGTATAAAGATGTTTTTTTTGATGACGATATCGTTACAAAAAATGAGATAAAAGAAATAAGAAAAATATTTAAGAAATTAAAAAAAGGACAATTATTAGAATATATTACTAATAGAAAGTTTTTTTATAAAAACAATTTTATTGTTAATAAAAATACTTTAATACCAAGACCAGAGACAGAACTTTTAGTTGAAGAAGTATTACAATATAACCTTCAAAATAAAAATGTTTTCGACATATGTTGTGGAACAGGTTGCATAGGACTAAGTATTTATTTAGAAAACAATAATATTAATTTATTTATGTCTGATATTAGCAAAAAAGCTCTAAATGTTACAAAGAAAAATATAAAACTTTTAAATGCTAAAGCCAAAGTTTACAAGTCTAATTTTATAAACTTTATATTTGAAAAAAATTTGAAACCTGATTTTATAATAATCAACCCACCATATATCGATAAAAGAGATAAAAATTTAGATATTTTAGTCAAAAAAAACGAGCCTAAAACGGCTCTTTTTGCAAAAGATAATGGTTTATTTTTTTATAAAGTTCTTTATAATAACCTAGAAAAACTCTTTAATTTAAATAAAGATTTAATAATATTATGTGAATTTGGTTTTGAACAAAAACAAAAGCTAGAGGGCATTTTTAATTTAAAGAGAGTAAAATATAAAATAGAATTTAAGAAAGACTATTCTAATTTATGAAGATATTTTATTTTAAAGAAGGTTTAGTATGATAAATACATTCGATACAAGTAATAAAGTAAAAAGAAGCTCCATTTTAAAAATGGCATTTGTTTTTACTTTATTAGTAATTCCACAAGTACTATTTATAATTATTTTGTATTTAAATAACTCATTTGATATTTATAAAAATAATTATGAAACTCTTCAAAATTACTTTATTAATCTCTCTTTACCAACTTATAACTTAATCATGATAAGTGCTTGATTTGGTACTTCAATTTATATTATTTCAATTATTTTTATTTTATTCTTAGATAAATTATTGAATAAAACTAAGCTGAATAAAATGAAACATACAGTTATAGTTGGTTTAGGTTCATTAATTATAATGAGTTTTTTAATAACATCAGTAAGTGAATACAACTACTCAAAATTTTTTCAAATGTATAGTTATGTTTCAAATTCAAATATAGATAATGCAAACCCTGTTTTAGAAAATGTTATAGAAAAATTAAAGAATAATTATAATGAAAAGACTATATATGGTTGAGCAACTGATACAATGACATGGTGACTTTGTTTAGTTAAGGTAACGATAACAATAATATACTTTTCTTTCTTTAGTAATTCATTAGAAAAGAAAAAACTTAATACTAGCCATATTAAAAAAGTTTTTGGTCAAGAAAAATTTTCAACAATATTAAGCAGTTTATCTTTAAATAGTAAAAAAAACATCTCACTTTGAATAATTTTATCTGCCCTAGCTGTTTTCATACCTCATTTTATTTATGTAATAACAATTTCTATACATAATAACTCTTTAAACTCAATGTTAAACTGAACATTTAGCGGACTAGAACTAATCAATAAAAGTGATCTATCTCAAAACTATTCTCAGTTTGCAATTAAAAACTTACCTATCATAACTTCTGGATTTATGATAGCAACTATTTGTGTATTAGGTGTTATTTATTTTAAAAAAGAAGAAATTAATTATAAATTTTTAATAACTCAATTTATTATTTTATTTATCGAGGTTATATTTTTGATTAGTGTAAATACATATTCAATGCACAAACTAAATGAAATTTATAATTATTGAAATGAAAACAATTTAAGTCATTTCATAAACACAAATGAGTATCTTTATAAGAAACTTGGAAGTTCATTCATAAACTCTGATGGAACAATAAAAGATTTCTTTTTATATGGAATTAAGTATGTTTCTCATGCAATAATAACTTTTAGTTTATTTATAACATCTTATGTAATTATTGGTACAAAACTTATAAAAAACTACAAAATAAGTTTTGTTTCAACCAAAATTGACAATATATAATAGCAAAGTAGATTAACAATTACAATAGATTTATAACTTTTTTATTAATTTTATGGTATAATTATCAATGTAATAAGGAGGTGTTTCTATGTATATTAATCCATTTGAAAGAATGAAAAAACAAAAAGAAGATGAAGTAAAAAAAGAAGCAGAAAAACAAAAAGAAAAAGAAAAATATATACGTTTAGGAGCTCAGATGGGTTTTGTAGATAACAAAGATGTAATACCTTCTTTCATCAAAACAATGTTAGATGATAATAACAAGGTTTCTGTTCCACCTTTCCCAGGTTTGAGTGATAATTATTCAAGTCAACAACCATCATGATCTGATTCTAATTCAAACTCATATAACAAATTCAATGATTTGCAATCTACTAATACACAGCAAATCATGAATAATAGTTATAATTTTCCTTTTGAGAATCAATTAGTTAATGATGAAATAAAAGATGCTAATAATTTTCAAAATAATAGCTTAGATAACAAAGATACTACTTCTAAATTTAAAGAAACATACAATATAAATAACAATATTAGTATTAATAATGAAAAAGATTTAGTAGTAGAAAATGATATTTTTAAAAATTTAAAAAGTCCTCTATCAACTATTAATGAAAGTATATTACCTATTGAAGATATAAAAGAATCAATAAAAGAACCTATTTATACAAGTTTTGAACATTCAACTAAAGATAATTATTTAAATGAAATCGAAGAAGACTGCACGTTCTTAAAATTAGATGAATATAAAGAGTATTTTAATAATGAAAATCTTGATAATAAATTATTAATGATCCCTGTTGATAAAAAAAATAATAGAAGAGTTTTAAAATATATAAAAACAAATATATCTAATTTATATAGTATCTTCATTGATGTTTCTGAGATATCAAAGTACAGAAGACCGTACAGATTCTTTTTAAAACAATTAATATCTAAATTACCTATTCAAATAGATCTTGAAGATAGAAGAGAATTATGAGAACGAGTTGATTTAATGTTAAAAGGTACTAGTTGAGGACAAATTGAATTAGTTGATGATTTTGAAGATATTATGGATGAGGTCTTTGTGGTTGATGATCCAGTAGATTTAATTGTTTCTGAGTTTAAAAATTTATTTGAATCATATAATTTTACAAATAGAATTTCAGTATTTGTTGATAACTTCATACCAATAGATATAAATCTTAAAAAATCATTTATTGAGTTTTTTAATAAGATAGTTGTAAAAATACCTAACCTAAATCTAACCTTTATGACTGACTCTGATTTTTATAAAGAATTTTCAAAAGAATATATTTTTGAATATGTAGATATAATTATAAAAATGGTTGAAAAAAATAATCTAAATAAAAAATTGGACAATAATGTTTTAAGCCAAGAAAAAAGTTTTAAAGAAGTTAATGAAGAAGTATTAAATTTTACAAGACTAAACAATGACTTTTTAGATAATGACTCCTCTTTAAAATCTGTTATAAACACTTTATCAAGTCTACCCCCAAGTAGCTCCACTACAAACGCAACCGAACTCAATTTAAATAAAGATATAAGTCTACCCAATCAAAGTTTGGTAACTCAACAACCAAGTTTTATGGGTAACCAAAATACTAATTTAAACTCATTTAATTTTCCAAATCAAAATGAGCCACCTAACAGCTTTAACAACAAAACATCATTGTTAAGTGCTAATTCAGATGCATCAAACAAAGTATCTAGCATTCTAAATAGTAAGATGAGAATTGATGTTGGTAGAGTATTAGAAAAACAACAAATTGAACTTGATAAAATTAATAAAAAAGAAGAATGGGAATCAAAACAAAAAACTGAAGGACCAATCTTCAGAACAGAAATATTGGCCGACTCATCAATAAGTAAAAATAATGATAAAAATTATAATTTATTTGATCGAAGCATGGAAGTTGGTAACCAACAAATAAGTATAAGTGAAAACTTATATTCGAAAAAACAAGAACAAGAAGGAAATAATCTCTTTACTATCCAAGGTAGTAATTGAGAGAATTTAAATAAAAAGGAGGTAAGTATGTTTGCATTTTTAATAATAAGTGCTTGATCAATAGTTATAACTTCATCAGTTGTATTAATTGCTTATTTAACATTGTCGTTGCTTTTGACAATGATTGCAAAAGTTGCAATTTTAATGAAGATTTATAATTTATTGTCTGGACACCCTTATTCAAGTGTTGCAGGTAATGATAGTAGTTTTTTAGTTAATGCTACAAATATGGCTAATAAAGAATTAGGAGCATTTATAATGCTTGGAGTATTAATTTTTATAGCATTAACATTAATAATAGTTGCTAGCATTGAACTATCTAGATTAAGAAAAAAACAAAAGATATCAAAACCATTTGTAAAAGCTTATTTATTGCTTTTAGTAGTAGCTTTTATGTTAATTAGTCAAACTATTTTATTAATAGTTGCTGGATCATTAGTATTTGGACTTGTAATATTAGAGTTTGTTTTATTTGATAATGATGCTTTGAACAACTATGCAGAAGAAAGAAACTTGATATCAATCAATCGAGAAGAGAAAAAGTTTGAAAGAGAGGTTGCTAAAGAGGGAAAGCAAAATGGCAACGTGACTTTAAAAAAAATAGAATCAAACCAAGAAAAAAACAGAAATGGTCTGATAAAAAACATTGATAAAGATGCGTTGCCAAGTGATGAACACAAATTGGATATTAAATATAGAAAAAAACATCAAAGATGAAAAAAACAAAGAAACTCTTTAATAGAACTTCGAAATCAGATAATCTCTTCTAAAGAAAATACTAAACAAAATGTAATTGATAAATTAATTAATAGTTTCAATTATAAAGCAAAAAAAATTAATGATTTAGCATCACAACTTGAAATACCTAACAGTTTTTTTGTTGAATATATTTATCAAGATAGTATGATGAGTTCAACAATAAATGACGAAAACTCTATATTTGAATTAATTGAAGACATTGAAGTTGAAACAACTTTGGAGGATGATTACAAAGATGATAACTTTAATAATGAGCAAGCTAAAGAAAATTTAAATATTGAGACTTTTACTACAGAAGAAATGGACGATTTTGAAAGTGCATACCCTGAATATGGGTATGGTAATCAAAACAGTCTTGGTGAAGAGTTTTTAAAAGAAAAATTATCTAGAGCTATAAATATGGATTTATCTGATTTAAAATTAACAGAAGATAAACTTCATAAAAACGATATTTTAAGTACTTCAAGTTATGACCAACATGGTATTTTAGATACATTAGTTAGCGAACAAAATGAAGACTCTAATAATTATTTAAGACCTGTTGATGAAAATGTTTTTAAAAGACCTGAAACAAGAATTGATTCTTCTGCACCAAGTACAAATGCACTTGGTGAACAATTCATTAAAGAAAAAATGACTCGTGCAATTAATATGGATTTAGATGTTTTAATTGAATCAAGAGATGAAAAAGAAACTGAATTAAATAATATCTTTAAAGATTATGAAGTATATGATTCTAATGCATATGATAAATATAACCAAGAAGAAAAACTTATACAAAAGCCAGAGCCAACAACTTTTAAAAGACCTGAAACAAGAATTGATCAAACAATTTCAACTCCAAACATTTTTAATGATTTAGAAATAACAAATCAAAATGTTTTTAAAAGACCTGAAACTAGAATTGATTCTTCTGCACCAAGTACAAATGCACTTGGTGAACAATTCATTAAAGAAAAAATGGCTCGTGCAATTAATATGGATTTAGATGTTTTAATTGAATCAAGAGATGAAAAAGAAACAGAATTAAATAATATCTTTAAAGATTATGAAGTATATGATTCTAATGCATATGATAAATATAACCAAGAAGAAAAACTTATACAAAAGCCAGAGCCAACAACTTTTAAAAGACCTGAAACAAGAATTGATCAAACAATTTCAACTCCAAACATTTTTAATGATTTAGAAATAACAAATCAAAATGTTTTTAAAAGACCTGAAACAAGAATTGATTCTTCTGCACCAAGTACAAATGCACTTGGTGAACAATTCATTAAAGAAAAAATGGCTCGTGCGATTAATATGGATTTAGATGTTTTAATTGAATCAAGAGATGAAAAAGAAACAGAATTAAATAATATCTTTAAAGATTATGAAGTATATGGTTCTAATGCATATGATAAATATAATCAAGAAGAAAAACTTATACAAAAGCCAGAACCAACAACTTTTAAAAGACCTGAAACAAGAATTGATCAAACAATTTCAACTCCAAACATTTTTAATGATTTAGAAATAACAAATCAAAATGTTTTTAAAAGACCTGAAACAAGAATTGATTCTTCTGCACCAAGTACAAATGCACTTGGTGAACAATTTATTAAAGAAAAAATGGCTCGTGCAATTGATGAAAGTATAAATAATTTATCAAGCACTACAAAAGACAATGAATCAAATATTAATGAATTGTTTGATAATTTCAAAATTAAAACTTCTAATGCATATGATAAATATAATCAAGAAGAAAAACTTATACAAAAGCCAGAGCCAACAACTTTTAAAAGACCTGAAACAAGAATTGATCAAACAATTTCAACTCCAAACATTTTTAATGATTTAGAAATAACAAATCAAAATGTTTTTAAAAGACCTGAAACTAGAATTGATTCTTCTGCACCAAGTACAAATGCACTTGGTGAACAATTCATTAAAGAAAAAATGGCTCGTGCAATTGATGAAAGTATAAATAATTTATCAAGCACTACAAATGACAATGAATCAAATATTAATGAATTGTTTGATGATTTTAAACTTTTCAAACTTAACAAAGAAAATAAATTTAATCATAGTAACGATAGTGTGATTGAATACAATGATGACAATGTAATATTAGATTTAAAAAAAGATGCACAAAACATTGCTTTAGAAGCAGATCTTAAAAATATTCTTGATTTAGAAATAGATGATAACAATGTTATTAATGAAAGTAATAAAACATTAAAGAAAATTGATTCTATTGAATCAAGAATAAGTAGTATTGAAAAAGCATTAAATAATTTAAATCAAGAAAAAAAATCAAATGACTATAAACAAGAGTTAGATATTATAATGAATAAGTTAGATTTATTATATAAAGAAATGGAAGTATCAAAAAACTCTAAAAGAGAACACAACGTATTGCTTAAAAAATATGAGTACAACAAAAAAAGAAATCATTAATTAAATATATATTTATGATAAAATTAAATAGTAATATAAAAATTAAAAGTTCAACTTTTATTTTTTTTATAATAACAGTTAGGAGCAATTATGACTAAAGAAGAATATAAAGAACGTAAACAACAAATACAAGATAAAAGACAAGATATTGAAACAAAAATAAAAGAATCAAAAGAAAATATAAAACAAGCAAAAATTCATTATAAAAATAATCTTAACCAAAGAAAAAAAATAAAAAGTGAAATGAAAATGTTGAAAATTTCAAAAAATAGTTAAAAATACGCAATGCGTATTTTTTTAATATATTTTTTTCACAATGTTCGGGTACTTAATATTTAATGATTTATTAACATCAGAAAACGAGCTGATTTTAACTTGATTATAATAATCTTTATATGCAAGTTTTTTTTGCTTGTTGTGAAAAACTAATGGTATAAAAATAAAACCTATTATTAAAAAACACAAGGTTATTGTAGTGAACTTTAACAATGCATTTTTATCTCTTCCTTCTTTTGTATATTGAATGTCAGCTCTAATTTGAATAATTTCAACAAGACTTAATGTTTCTTTTGACTTGTCTATATTTCTATTAATTAAATCTTTATAAAAGAAGTATAAAAAATATAGTTCATAAGAATTTAGACCTGCAAATATTTTACTTTCTTCTTCAAAATTATTTTTAACAGTCTCTGGTTTTTTTGTTAAGTTTAGACTAGAGTTTATATTGGGTTTTATATCTTCAACAGTAGGTTTAGGAATACTTATATATTTTAATGATGGTTTAGATTCTTCTGTTATTTCAGGTTTATTTACATTATTTGCAATTACTGTATTATTAATTCTTTCTTCTTTTTTGATTGTATTTCTAACATCAATTATTGGCTTAACAGCTTCCATATTAGTTGTTTTAACATTATTATTTTTTAAACTTATATTATATTCACGACTGACATTCTTATCTTTCTTTTCAAAAACAAGCTTTCTACCTGTTGCAAATCAATTATTATCAATCATTTGTTCTATATTAGATTTTTGTTTAACATTATTATTTTTTAATACTTGTTGTTTTTTTTCTAAATTTTTAGAAAATGCCATAGAATAATTTTTTTCTTTATAATTAGTATTATCAATTTCACCCTTTAACTTGATACAATCTTCAAAGTATAATTGTAATAATATATATTTAGTTGTTGGATTTGAAGCATAAATAGCAGGTGCTGTATTATAAAAATGTTGAATACTCATTGTTTTATTTTGTTTAATGAATTCTAAAACTTCATGCATTGCATTTCTTGTTGTTTCTGAATTTAAGTTTGCTTTATAATCAAAACTACTTAAGCTTTTAATTGATCTACTTCTTAATGAACTTGATTGACAAATATCTGCTCAATCTATAAAATTCCTTGTATTACTTTCGCCTCACATAACAACCTCTTATATTAAGTATATTATATCAATCTTATCTATTTTAATTGTATTAAAAACTATGAGATAATATTAAACATACAATAAAAGGAGTAATTTTAAATGCAAAAATTAACAAATAATTTAAATTATGAAAAAATAATGATTGCAAGAGTAGATAAAGTTTATCAAAACATGAAAAATAATATAAGAGATCATTTTGCAATACCAAAGAATGTATTAGAATTTTTAGAAGATAATATTGATTTGAAATCAATGAGTAATTTAGAAAATTTAGGTGAAACTATACATAAATCATTTAAAGATTGACAACCATTAAATAATAATAAAGATGAATTAATAATTATTAATCACTTATTATCGATTATAAAAAATGCAATTGTAGTAATGTTATCACTTGATACTAATTTAAAATCTAGTGAACTAGAAACTAAATCTATTTCTACTAAAGAAGGCATAGATACTCTAATTACTACATCAGTCCAGGCAATAGGAGTTAAATTTAGTGAACTCAATTTTAAATATAATGAGTTAGGACTAGACCAAGATAATCAAGAAGTTTTTAAAAATTTTAACATTTGAATTATTAAAGTAACAGAATTAGATTCAATGTTAGCAGTATCAATGTTATTAGAAAATATGATGACTTTTATTGATAATTATAATCAGCTTCAAAACAAACTAGCAAAAACTAAAGAAGATGAATTAAGTGTTAAAAGATTTGACTTATTTATGCAATATTTAGAAACTTATTATCTTATAGTATTATTACTTGAATTAGTTTTAACATATCCACTTAATGAGGGTCTTATGAACAAACAAGCATTTGATAAAATGTTACCAAATATAAATTTATATAATTAGTTATAGCTTATTTTTATAACAAAATTTAAATAATTTTTTTTATTTTTTAAAATAATAATGTATAATTACTTTTGTGTAATATTAAACACTCGGTATTGTGGAAAGGAGGAAACCTAATGGCTACAATTAATCAATTAGTTAGAAAACCAAGAAAAGCTAAAACTTTTAAAACTAAAGCTCCAGCTCTTAATAGAGGTGTTAATACTTTACTAAAAAAAGTGACTAAAGTATCTTCTCCTCAAAAAAGAGGTGTTTGTACAAGGGTTGCAACTATGACACCTAAAAAACCTAACTCTGCTTTAAGAAAATATGCAAGGGTTAGACTAACAAACGGTATGGAAGTTACTGCTTATATACCTGGTGAAGGACATAATTTACAAGAACATAGTGTTGTTCTAATACGTGGTGGTAGAGTTAAAGATTTACCCGGGGTTCGTTACCATATAATAAGAGGTACACTTGATACTACAGGTGTAAATAAAAGAATGCAAAGTCGTTCTCTTTATGGTGCTAAAAGACCTAAAGATAAAAAATAATTAGAAAGGAGATAAAACAATGCGTAAACATCAAGCTGAAAAAAGGGATGTACTACCAGATCCAATATATAATTCAAAACTAGTTACTAAAGCAGTTAATAAAATTATGTTAGATGGTAAAAGAGGAACAGCCCAACATATTCTATATAAAGCATTTGATATTATAAAGGAAAAAACTCAGGTAAGTCCTATAGAAGTTTTTAATAAGGCTATTGAAAATATTAAACCTCATTTAGAATTAAAAGTTAGACGTATTGGTGGGGCCAATTATCAAGTTCCTATTGAAGTTTCAAATGAACGAAAAGTTACTCTTGCATTAAGATGATTAATTAATTATGCAAGATTAAGAAACGAAAAAGAAATGATAGATAGATTAGCTAACGAAATAATTGATGCATCAAATGGAGTTGGTGGTTCAGTTAAAAAACGTGAAGACACACATAAGATGGCTGAAGCTAACAAAGCTTTTGCTCATTATCGCTGATAATTTTTAAGGAGGTGCAATTATGCCAAGAGAATATAGTTTAGATAAAACAAGAAACTTTGGTATTATGGCTCATATTGATGCGGGTAAAACTACAACAACAGAACGTATTTTATTCCACACTGGTAAAATTCACAAAATTGGTGAAACTCATGAAGGAGAATCACAAATGGACTGAATGGCACAAGAACAAGAACGTGGTATAACAATTACTTCTGCTGCAACTACTGCATTTTGAGCAGACCATAGATTTAACATTATTGATACTCCAGGTCACGTTGACTTTACAGTTGAAGTAGAAAGATCATTAAGAGTATTAGACGGAGCTGTAGCAGTTCTTGATGGACAAAGTGGTGTTGAACCACAAACTGAAACAGTATGAAGACAAGCAACTACTTATAAAGTTCCAAGAGTCGTTTTTGTAAATAAAATGGATAAAACTGGAGCAGACTTCATATATTCAGTGAAAACAATTGGGGATAGATTGGGTGCAAAAGCATCTCCAATTCAATTACCAATTGGTGCTGAAGATCAGTTCTCAGGGATTATTGACTTAGTTGAAATGAAAGCATGACACTTTGATGGTGCAGCTGAAGAAATAGCTAAGGAAATAGAAATACCAACTGAACTAAAAGCACAAGCTGAAGAATTAAGAGCTCAATTAGTTGAAGCGGCTGTGGAATATGATGAAGAACTAATGATGAAATTTTTAGATGGTGGAGAAATTACAATACCAGAATTAAAAAGTGCAATACGTAAGGGTGTTATTTCAGCTGAATTCTTTCCTGTTCTTGCAGGTTCTGCATTTAAAAATAAAGGAGTTAAGCTTTTATTAGATGCAGTTGTTGATTATTTACCTTCACCATTAGATGTTCCATCAATTAAAGGTGAATTGCCTGATGGTTCAGAATCAGAAAGACATTCTACTGATGATGAACCTTTCTCAGCACTTGCATTTAAAATAATGACTGACCCATTTGTTGGTAAGTTAACATTTTTTAGAGTTTACTCAGGTGTATTGAATAAAGGTAGTTATGTATTAAATGCTACAAAAGATAAAAAAGAACGTGTTGGTCGTTTATTAAGAATGCATGCCAACAATAGAGAAGAAATTGAAGAAGTATATGCAGGAGATATTGCAGCAGCTGTTGGTTTGAAAGATACAACAACAGGTGATACATTATCAGATGAAAAAAATCCTATTATATTAGAATCAATGGTATTCCCTGAACCAGTTATTCATTTAGCTCTTGAACCAAAAACAAAAGCTGATCAAGAAAAACTAGGTATATCACTAAATAAATTATCTGAAGAAGACCCAACTTTTAGAACTTTCACAGACGAAGAAACAGGTCAAACAATTATTGCTGGTATGGGTGAATTACACCTTGACATTATTGTTGACAGGTTAAAAAGAGAATTCAAAGTTGAAACAAACGTTGGTGCACCACAGGTTTCTTATAGAGAAACAATTAAAGGTTCTGCAAAAGTTGAAGGTAAGTATGTTAAACAATCAGGTGGACGTGGACAATATGGACACGTTGTGATTGAGTTCGAACCAAACCATGATAAAGGATTCGAATGAGTTGACAAAATTGTTGGTGGTAAAATCTCAAAAGAATACATTAATGCAGCAAGAGTTGGTTTAGAAAATGCATTACAAAACGGTGTTATTGCAGGATTCCCAATGATTGATGTAAAAGCAACAATTGTTGATGGTTCATACCATGATGTTGACTCAAGTGAGATGGCATATAAAATTGCAGCTTCACTTGCATTAAAAGAGGCTGCTAAAAAAGTTAATCCAGTTTTATTGGAACCAATTATGTCAGTTGAAGTAACTGTCCCTGATGAATATTATGGTGATGTTATGGGTAACATATCATCAAAACGTGGATTAATTGAGGGTTCAGAACAAAGAGGAAATGCTCAAACTGTTAAGGCAAAAGTTCCTTTAGCAGAAATGTTTGGTTATGCAACTGAATTAAGATCATTTACACAAGGGCGTGGAAACTATACAATGATTTTTAGTCACTATAATGAAGCCCCAAGAAACGTTGCAGAAGAGATAATCAAAAAATCTCAAAAATAAAATTTATCTTAAAATAAAAACTATTGTATTTTATATAAAATCAATTAAAATTATTTATGACATTTTAAAAAATTATTATGAAAGGAATTGAAAATTATGGCAAAAGAAGCATTCGACCGTAGTTTACCTCACGTTAATATTGGAACAATTGGACACGTTGACCATGGTAAAACTACTTTAACAGCTGCAATTACAAAAGTTTTAGCAGCAAAAGGTGGTGCAGAATTTAAAGATTACGCAAATATTGATAACGCACCTGAAGAAAGAGAACGTGGTATTACAATTAATACATCTCACGTTGAATATAAAACAGATAAAAGACACTACGCTCACGTGGACTGTCCAGGTCATGCCGATTATGTTAAAAACATGATTACAGGAGCTGCACAAATGGATGGAGCAATATTAGTTGTAGCTGCAACTGATGGACCAATGCCTCAAACTAGAGAACACATTCTACTTTCAAGACAAGTTGGTGTACCAGCTATCGTTGTTTTCTTAAACAAATGTGATATGGTTGATGACCAAGAACTAATTGAATTAGTTGAAATGGAAGTTAGAGAATTATTAAGTCAGTATGAATTTGATGGAGATGGAGCACCAGTTATTCATGGTTCTGCTCTAGGAGCATTAAATGGTGATGAAAAATGAGTTGCAAAAGTTGAAGAACTAATGAACTCAGTTGATGAATATATCCCAACACCAGTTCGTGATAAAGAAAAAACATTCTTAATGCCTGTTGAAGACGTATTTACAATAACAGGACGTGGAACTGTTGCAACTGGAAGAGTTGAAAGAGGAGTTATTAAAACTAACGATGAAGTTGAAATTGTTGGTTTAGTTGAAGAAAGCAAAAAAGTAGTTGTTACTGGTTTAGAAATGTTCAGAAAATTACTTGATTATGCAGAAGCTGGAGATAATGTTGGGGCATTATTAAGAGGTGTTGATAGAAACAATATCGAACGTGGACAAGTTCTTGCAAAACCAGGAACTATTAAACCTCATACTAAACTTTTAGCATCTGTTTATGCTTTAACTCAAGAAGAAGGTGGACGTCACAAACCATTCTTTAATAAATATAGACCTCAATTTTACTTCCGTACAACAGATGTTACTGGAGAAGTTCATTTACCACAAGGTACAGACATGGTTATGCCTGGAGATAATGTTGAATTAACAATTGAATTGATAAAACCAATTGCTGTTGAACAAGGAACTAAATTCTCAATTAGAGAAGGTGGAAGAACTATTGGAGCTGGAACAGTTACTTCAATAGAAGTTTAATAACTTTAAAACATTTTATAGATAACATTTGTTTACTATAAAATGTTTTTTTTGTTTTAAAAGTTTATAATAATCTTATAAAAAATAAGAGGTTAAAATGTCAAAATATTCTAACAGAAATCGTAATAGAAGCACAATTGGTGAATTTGTCTTAATATATTTTGTTTTTTTGTTTTTATTCATAATTACTAATAAAAATATTGATAATAGAGAAATAAAAAAGTCCAAAATAATTTGATTTTTATTAATAGGTTTATTTGAATTATTATTTTCAATAGCAATGTTAGTGGTTTACCTATTAATAAAAAAAGGTTCAATTGTAATCGAGACTAAAACATTAACAGAAGTTGTAACAACTTTGTATGTATTTGCAATTGTGTTTGTTATATCTCTTTATTTGAAATCAGTTATATTGTCAATATCTTGTTTACGAGTTTTTAAATCATTCTCTAGTTCTAGATGTGTAGGACAATACTTCATTGTGATACTAATGTTTTTAACTCCAATAATAAATTATTTGTTTTGTTGAATTTATTTCATTGTAACTATACATTTTGCTTTAAATAACGGATATAGCTTATCTTAATTTAAATAAAAAGTACCCTAAAAGTGAATGCTCAAGAAAAATTCAACATTATTAAAGATGTTAAAACTAAGTTAAAACAGGAGTTAATTAGATTACATGAAGCTTATTATTATAAAATTATAAATTATCTAAAAGGTTTAAAAATATGTATTGATTATAATTTAATAAAAAAAGAAAAAACAGTTTTTTCTGGTGTTTATTTGATGTATTGTGAAATTGATAATGAAATAATATTTACTTATGTTGGAGAATCAATTGATTTATTCAAGAGATTCAGACAACATGTTGCAAATCTAAATACAACAAAAAAGAAATATAAAAAAATGAGAAGTTTAGGAGCTTCTGAAAAAAATATAAAGTTTCTAATCTTAACTTTCGAAAGTGATCAAAATAAAAGACTATTATTAGAAACTTATTATATATATATCTTGCGTTCAAAAATATATAACTTAAATACAAAACTTTTGTCTAAAAAAGCAAAGTGTGATCAAAATCACGGTAATATGACATCAAAATTGTTGAATGTTAATAAATTATCAATAAAACTTAATGTTTTTGTTAAGTGTAGAAATAAATTATGTAAACAAATAATAAATCTTTATGATTTTAATGGCTTACTATATAATAGAATATAAATAAAGGAGAAATATTATGATAACAATAAATGATAAAAGTTTAGGTTTAACACTAAAAGCTGTTGGACCAGAAGATAAATTAAATGAATTAGTAATAAAAGAACATGGTTCAACAACTTTAATTGAAAGTGAAAAAACAATATACTTTTTTATTAAAGATAAATGTTGTGTAAAAGGTTTAGTCAAAGTGCTAATACCATTCTTTAAAACCAACAAGTATGACTTAAATATTGATGTTGATTCTTTCTTAAACCTATTCAGTGAAAAAGAAATGGCTTTTAAAGCTGTTGTTGAAACTTTGTATTTTGAAACACACAAACAATATACAATGAAAAAAGAAGATTGTAAATGTAAAAATTATAACTTTATGTTTAATGAAAAATATAATGATTTATTTAACGAGTCTTCAAACAAAATGGAATTCCAAAATTTTGCAAGAGACTTACAAGACCTTCCCCCAAATATAGGTACTTCTGTTGAGTTAGCAGAAAGAATTAAAGAAAAAGCAAAAGGTATTGAAAACTTAAAAGTTACAGTTTATGACAAAAAACAAATTGAAGAAATGAAAATGGGTTTATTATTAAGTGTAAATGCAGGTTCATATGTTGAACCAAGAGTAGTTGTTTTAGAATATACTGGAGACTCAAATCAAAAAAAAGTAGCTCTTGTTGGTAAAGGAATAACATTTGACTCAGGAGGTTACAACTTAAAACCTTCTAATTATCTTGATGATATGAAATTTGATATGTCTGGTGCAGCAATTACATTATCAACTGTAATGGCATTAGCAAAAGCAAAAGCAAAATGTAATGTTGTAGCAGTTGGAATGTTTACAGATAATAGAATTGGTGGCCACGCTACACTTACAGAATCTGTTATAACTTCAATGAATGGAATGACTGTTGAAATAAATAACACTGATGCTGAAGGTAGATTAGTTTTAGCTGATGGAATAACTTATGCAGTAAGAAATCAAAAAGCTGAAAAAGTTATTACTGTAGCAACATTAACTGGTGCAATTGTAGTTGCTTTAGGTAAGTGATTTACAGGTGTATTCACTAAATCAGATGAATTCTTTACAGAGTTTGAAAAAGCAGCAAAAAAAGCTCTTGAACCAGTTTGAAGACAACCACTAATTTGTGATCATTTAGAAGCTATGAAATGCTCAAAAATTGCTGATTTAACAAACTCTGAACCAGGTAGAGAAGCAGGTTCTTCAACAGCTGCTGCATTTTTGGATTCATTCGCAGAAGGTAAAGAATATTTACATTTAGATATAGCAGCAACTGCCGATTCTGAACATAGAGGTAAAGCGCCAATGTTAAAATCAATGTTTGAATTATTAAAATAAACTTATTATATTTATTAATTTAGTTTTACATACTATTTTTAAAAAAATAAAAAATAAAATAAAAAAAATGCCAACAAAGGCATTTTTTTAAACTTAAATTATTTTGTGCTTTCAGAAGGTATTGTAACAGTTATTCTATAGTCTGTTTTTGTTTCATAACTGTATTTATCACCATTTTTAGCAACTGTAAATTTAACAATATTTAAATCAAAATTTTTTGAACCCTTTGAACCCTTAATGGTCATAAGGTAATCAAAACCTGTATCATCATCATTATGACTTGGTATTAAGTCACCAGTTTCTTTAAATATTTTATTCACTTCATCTGTAAAAGACTTATCCTTTGAACTACTTGAAGCTGATATAACAAAAGCTCCTTCAATTGTAACTTTTTGACCATCTTCATTTGTATTTTCGGTGTCTTTATAATCTGCATCTAACTTTCCGTCTTTTACTTGTAAAGGTTTTGAATCTTCCATACCAATTTTTGCTGATTCATTTGTTAACATTTCAACTACATCTTTATCGCTTTTACCTTCATTATATGTAAGACTTTTTGCGTCATCTTTATTCCCACAAGATACAACATTTGCTGAAATTGCTGCTGTTGATGCAATAACACCAAAAGCACTAAATAAACCTAATAATTTTTTCATTTTCTTCTTCTCCTATGTGTGTTATTATACCATAAATAGAATTATTATTAATAAACCTTTAAAACTAATAAAAATTTTCTAGTTATTGTAAATAATTTAGTATTTAATAACTTATAATTATATTATGAAAAGAAAAGAAGCATTAAATAAATATAAATGAGACTTCAATAACATTTATAAAAATATTACTGAATGAAAATCAGATCTAAATACTTTGTTAAGTTTAGTTGACAAGATTTATAGTTTAAAAGGCACTCTAAATAAAGAAGACAGTTTTATCAAGTTAATAAATTTAGAAGAAGAAGCTGATAAAATAGAATCTAAGTTAACTAGGTATTTACATTTATATGATTTAGATAAAACAAGTGAGGAATTAAAAGAAATAGATTCAATTTATAATAGTACTTCACAAGAAATTGATGTTAAATTGAGTTTCATTACACCTGAAATTTTGAATTTAGATTTAAACGATATATTAAAATTTTTAAAAGCAAATAATTTAGATAGATATGTAAAATCATATATAGATTTATTTGATAGTAAAAATCATATATTATCAAAAGAGAAAGAAAAACTACTTGCAAAAGTTGAATTAAGTAGATCAAATTATATTGATATTTATGAATCATTAACATATGCTGATATTAGCGAAGAAATAATTAATTATAATGGCAAAGATATTGTTGTTGATTTAAATACTTTTATGGATATAATACAAAATTCTGACCCGATTAAAGATCAAGATAAAAGAAAAGAAGTTACTAGAAAATATTATGCTAAGTATATTAATAATAAACATACATATGCAAAAGTTTATGAAAGTATACTTCAAAAAGACAAAGAAGATTTTAGTATTAGAAATTTTAGTTCTACAATAAGTATGTATTTATATTCTGATAAAGTTGATGAAAACATTTATGATAAATTGTTAGATGCTGGAAAAAAACACATTGATGTTTATAAAGATTACTTCAAGTTAATTAAAAATAATCTTAAACTAGATAAATTTTTTACAACAGATAGAGATTTAAAACTAAGCTATTCAGAACCAACTACTTATAGTGTAGAAGAAGGTATAAGTATTGTTAAAAAAGCTTTAAACGTTCTAGGAGAAGAGTACGTTGTTAACCTCGATATAGCATTTAAAGATAATATGATCGATTATTATGAGGATAAAAATAAAGTTAGTGGTGCATATTCATCATCAAACCATCATTTAGACCCCATAATTCTTATGAATTGAGATAATCAATTCTCTTCTTTAAACACATTAGCTCATGAGATTGGTCATTCAGTTCATTCTTTATTTTCTACTAAGCATCAACCTTCACCATTGGACGAATACCCAATTATACTAGCTGAAGTTGCTTCTACTTTTAATGAACACATTTTATTTGACTACATGTTAGATATTGCAAAAACCAAGGATGAGAAAATATTATTAATCCAACAAAGAATATTTGATATTATATCTACATTCTTTAGACAAATACAATTTGCAAAATTCGAGCATAGCGCTCATAAAATGATTGCAAACAATGAGTCTTTAAGTTCTTCAAGATTAGAAAAATTGTTTAAATCAATTGAAGATGAGTATGGTTATGAAATATTTGATGATAAAGATAGAGAAGTATTTTCATGAGCTGATATATCACATTTTTTTTATTCTCCATATTATGTTTATAAATATGCTATTGATATAGTTGCAAGTTTTAAACTTTATGAAGATTTTAAAGCCGGCAAAAAAGAAAATATCATAAACTTTCTTAAACTAGGTGGTTCAAAAGATCCTTTAGAAGCATTGAAAGATGTTGGTGTTGATTTCAATGATGAAAATGTTTATTTACCTTTAGTGATGGAAATTAAGAAATTGCTTGAACAATTAAAAAGTTTATTAAAGGAGTATTAATGAAAAAAATAAAGTTAGATGATATTGCAGAAAACGCATGAAGTAATGCATTAGAATGCAAGTGTGGAGGTCAAGAAGATACTAATGATATTCATAGGTTGTGTTTAATTTGCTTAAAACCTATGCATTATAATAAGCATTATTCAGTTGACTCTTCAGGTTTAGAGTGAGATATTATGTTCTATAACAATGAAAATTTTAATGATAATAAGTTTAGTGGAATTACATTATCTGTACATAAAAAATGTCATTAAATAGTGCAATATCTTAAGTTTTATAAGTAGATATTTAAAAATATAATCTAGTATTATGTATTATAATCTAAATGTAAATTTTATTAGGGGGAAATAATGAAAAATTTATCAACAAACCAAATAAGGGATATGTGAATAAAATATTTTAAAGAAAAAAACCATCATTTTTTAGAACCAGTAAGTTTAGTTCCTGTAAATGATCCAAGTTTATTATGAATAAACTCAGGAGTAGCTACCTTAAAACCTTATTTTGATGGCAGATTAGTACCTCCTTCACCAAGATTAACAAATTCTCAAAAATCTATTAGAACTAATGATATTGAAAATGTTGGTATTACAGCACGACACCAAACAATGTTTGAAATGCTAGGTAATTTTTCAATTGGAGATTATTTCAAAAAAGAAGCTATATCAATGGCCTGAGAGTTATTAACTAGTGATCAATGGTTTGGCATCGATAAAGATTTATTATACATAACTGTATATGAAGAAGATATTGAAGCTTATGAAATTTGAACTAAGGAAATAAAAATAAAAGAAGACCATATATTTAAAGGTGGTAAAGATACAAATTTTTGAGATGTTGGACAAGGTCCTTGTGGGCCCAATACTGAAATTTTTTTTGACCGTGGTAATGAATGAGACAAAAATAACTTAGGAACAAAACTTTTAAAAGATGACATTGAAAATGATAGATATATTGAAATATGAAACATTGTATTTTCACAATTTAATAATGATGGATCAAATAATTATACAGAACTTCCAAGAAAAAATATTGATACTGGAGCAGGACTGGAAAGGTTAGCTTCAATATTTCAAAATACTCCAACAAACTTTGAAACTGACTTATTTTTATCAACTATTAGAAAAGTTGAAAAATTAGCAAATAATGAATTCAAGTACATATATAATAATTATCAAAATATTGATACAAACCAACAAAAAATAAATACAGCTTTTAAAGTAATTGCAGATCATATTAGAGCAGTAGTTTTTGCGATAAGTGATGGAGTATTTCCAAGTAATAAAGATAGAGGATATATAATTAGAAGATTGATTAGAAGAAGCTCAGTTTATGGTAGAAAATTATTAATTAACGAAGCATTTTTGTATAAATTAGTTGAAATCGTTGTAGAAAGTATGAGTTATTTTTATCCATATATAAATGAAAAAAAAGAGTTGGTTAAAGAAGTTATACTTGAAGAAGAAAATAAATTTTTAAAAACTCTTAACAAAGGTTATGATTTACTTGAATCAATAATTGAAAATAAAAAATTTGTAAGCGCACAAGATGCTTTATTATTATTTGAATCTTATGGATTTCCAATAGAATTAACTTCGGAATTATCATCTGAAAAAAACGTTAAGATTGATCTAGAAAATTATTATAATCTACTTGAAAATGTAAAAGAGTTATCTAGAAAAGCAAGAAAGTCTGATAAAGCATGAAATAAACAATCACCAATACTAACATCATTAAGCGTTGAGTCAGAATTTGTAGGTTATGAACTTGATGAGTGTGAATCATACGTGAACTTTCTATTTTGAGATGACAAAGCATTACAAAAAGCAACAAACCAAACTGTTTATGCAATATTTGATAAAACTCCTTTTTACGCTGAAAAAGGTGGTCAAGCAGCAGATAATGGATTCATAATTGATGAAAATAATAATTATTATAAGGTTATAGATGTTCAACAAGGACCTAATAAACAAAACATACACACTATTATTGTTGATGGTGAAATTAATTTAAATCAAAAATTTAAATTAATTATTGATAAAGATAAGCGACACTACACAATGAAAAATCACTCAGGAACTCATATTTTACAGGCTGCAATTCAAGAAGTCTTGGGTAAAGAAGCATTACAAAATGGTAGCTATAATGATGAAAATGGATTCAGAATAGATATATCTTATAAAAGACCACCTTCAATTTCTGAGGTTAAAAGAATACACAATGTTATCGAACGAGAAATAAAAAATGATTTAAAGTGTGAAGTAATTTATTGTAGTTTAAAAGAAGCGTTAGATGATTATAATGCATTGGCGTTATTTACTGAAAAATACGATTCAACAGTAAGAGTTATTAAATTTGGATCATTTTCTTGTGAATTATGTGGGGGTACTCATGTAAAATCAACAAAAGAAATAGAAGATTTATTAATAACCAATATTGAATCAAAAGGTAGTGGTTTATACAGATATAGTGCATTAACAAGCTACTCAGCAATCAATAATTATTTAAATAATTTGCAAAACTTATTTAAAGAAGAAGTTGAAAAAATACGTGAAAAAGTAATTTCTTATAAGAATGTAGTTAGCTGTGAAAAAATATTAAATAAATTAGAAAGTTTTAATAAAATAAAACTTAAAAAAGATAACATAGATGAAGTAAAAGTATTAGTTGAAGAAATTAAAGAAGAAAATAGAAAACTACAAAAAGAGTTTAGAGATTTGTCAGTTGAAAATAATATTAAAAAATACAAAAATACTAACTTTATAAAAAAAGAAAATTACAATGAAATTGTTTTAGAAGTAAATGATTTAGACGATTATGAAACAAAAGTCTTAATAGACACCTTACAAAACAAACATGAAAATTTAATTTTACATATCATAAACATAAATAAATCAACTTATTATGTCTCTGTAGCTAAAGACTTAACCAATGAATTTAGTGCAATAAATATTTTTAAAAATGTTACTTCACACTGTCTTAAAGGCGGAGGAAACCAACTGCTTGCTCAAGGAAAAATCATTAAATAAAATTAAATTTTAATGATTTATATAATTCAAATAGTTAACTAATTTATTTAATTTATTAATTTGTTTCTAATTTATTATAATAAAGATATGGGGTAGCAAATGAATTTAGTCAAAAAAACAGTACTTATAATTATGGGACTATTATTAATTTCATTTTTCTTTTTCATAATATCTTTTTCAATTTTTGACAAAAAAAAGCTTGTAGTTAACAACATTCATTCAAACTCAAAAGTTTGTATGTTAACTTTCGATGATGGACCATCACTAGATGTAGATAATAAAATAATGGACATATTAGAACAAAATAATGTTGAAGGTACATTCTTTTATATAGGAAGAAATATTGAAGAAAACTCTCAAAATGTTAAAACTTTGTTTAAAAGAATATTAGATAGTGGTTCATATATTGGTAATCACACATATAGTCATAGTAAATACCAATTTAATGAAGGTTTATTACTTGAAGAAATTTATAAAACAAACGAACTAATATTAAATAACATAGAAAACCCAGACAATTATTTTATACCTATTAGACTACCTTACTTACAATATTTTGCCGGTTTAGAATGAGTTTTAGAAAAACTTAACCAAAACTACTTTGTTGAAGGTTATTTGAGTGGAGATTGAAAATATAATACTTTTGGTAAAGAAAAGTTAATTAAAAGGTATATTAAAAACGTCTCTGAAAAAAATATTTTAATAATTCATAGTTTTCCTAAAGTTATAAACTTTTTACCAGACCTAATATTAAGACTAAAAAGTGAGGGCTACGCTTTTGCGACTTTTAACCCTAATTCTAAAAATTATTATAAAAATTATGGGGAGTTAAATATATAATGAATGTATTTGATCAGTTAGTTTTAATTGCAACAATTACAACATTTTTGTTCCTTTTTTACTCATTATTTGAGTTTATTAACTCAATAAAATGTTTCATAATCAACAAAAAAAAGTACAAATACTTCTTTTCTATTCAACTTATACTATTATTATGTTGTTTATTTTTTATTCTAAATTATATATCTTTTTATTTTTTTTATTTTAATAGTTTTAAAATTATTAAAATAATAATTATCTTATCTTTTGTTTTTTTAACAATACATTTTTCATGATCTTTATTTATTTCAATAACAAAACGATATCATAAAACATAAAGTTATTTTTAAATTAATTTGATAAAATCATTAATAGTTATATAATTATAATTATGTAATCATTTACAATGATTGTATTTTTAGAAAAGGAAAGTGTTTATGCTTTTGTTTAAAAATGGAATTAAACAACTTTTTAAAGATTGGTTACAATTTTTAATTTATGTTACTTTGATTAGTATTGGAGTAATATTTACTTCAGCATTTGGAATTGTATCTTCTAACTTAGTTAGAACTAATAATTCAATATCTCAAAACTTTAAGGGCTATGATTATAGTTATAAATTTACTTCAAGTTCTTATGAATCTAATGATACCCAAACCTTGTCTCCATTTTTTGCATTTAGTAATGATAATGTGGGATATTCTAAAAACTTCTTCCCAACTATTACAATTGGAAGTGATGATTCTGTTTTAAAAAAATTCGAATTTAAAAATGAAATGCAAGGTTCAAAATCTACATATAATTCTTCTATATACAAATATGCTGATGCAAGTAAAAATGAGTATTTATTAAACTTTGGTTTTGGAGATGTTGAAGGATATCAAAAAACAGAGACACAAGGTAATTTTAGTTATTTACCTAATGATAGTGAATCAATTCTAAAATTATCTGATGAAGAAAAAATCAAAAGGTTTGTAAAAGAAAAAGAATTTGGTCGCTTTTATGTATTTAATGAAAACTCAAAAGCATTTAAATCATCTTTAATTGGTCAATTATATGAAAAAAATAATAACTTTGAAGGTAATTTGAATGATAAACAAAAGAAAACTGCACTAGACATTTTTAACTATATGTTTTATGTAAATAACTCTTCATTTACATCATCAATAAAAAACTTTATTTTAAATAATACGATAAATAAAAATCTAAATGATCAAAGCAATTGAACCACAATTGTAAATAACTTTGTTAATTATAGTGGTAAAGATATTAACTATGAATCAGAAGATGACTTTAAAACTAAAGGTTATAATGGTAGAATAGGTAATTTATTTACAAGTGAAGATACACAAAAATATTTTATTGTTGATGAAGATGCTGGTAAAATAAACAATAAATCTACTAAATTATGAGATTTTAGTACAATAAAGAATTACGGAAGTTACTATTTAAAAAATTATGATACAGAAAAGTTATTTAAATCTGCAAATACAAATGAAGGTAATTACTTCATAGATAAAGTTGCAACTTTAAAAGCAAAAGATTTATTTAATTCTTATTATGATTTATTATCTGACCTTACCAACTTTGATATAACTTATACTAATGAAGTTGTAATGTGAGATACAAAAGGTAAATATAGATTTGTTTCTGCATTTACAGATTATCAAAGTGAAGATAATACTAAGAGAAATGTAAAATTTAATAATGAAGATTTATATACAATTTATGAAGAAAACCCAAACAAAAAAGATGACTTTTTATCAAAAAGATCTTTTATAACAACATATGGTTATTATAAAAATAATAATTTACAATTAGGTTCAGAATACGGTATTATACCAAAAGATGCCATACCTGCTACGATGAGCAATAAATTAAGACTAGATGCCATTGGAGTTGACGCTCTAAACACTTATCCTACTATTTATGATGAAGATATTCTAACTAATCAAGTTAATGATGCGATTTTTTATGTTAATTCAAGCTTATTTTCAGAACTTTTCAATGAGAAAGATGCTGGTGCAACTAGTACCGTTATTAATAGTAAATTTCAGGATGTCTCTAAGGCTTACTTAAAACACACTTCTAACCCAGATGATTTAGAAAAAGATATTAATTTATTTAAATTATTTGCAGCAGATAATCTAATTAATTTAGGTGATATTACAAACCAAATAAACAATTATTATGAAACTTCAACTTTAGAAAATGAATTTGATTATTCTTCATTATCTAGGTTAAATCCAAAATCATTTAACGATACAAAAGTATTCAACATGAGAAGTGGTTTTTTTGGTCAGGCTTCAAAAGTATTTTTATTAATATCATTTATATTTTGTTTAATATTATTATCAGTTATTTTATTTATTACTTATAACTTAACTAAGAAATTTTTAAATTCACAAAGAGGGCAAATAGGAAATTTAAAAGCTTTGGGAGTTAGAAAAACCAAAATAATTATTAATTTTATACTTTATTTAAGTTTACCAATTATACTCATGGTACCAATTGGTTGAGGTATAAGCATTGCAATTCAAAAACCTTTAATAAATATCTTTAGTATTTACTTTAATATACCTGTAAATGCAATATTTGATTGAAAATTCTTACTTGTAGAATGATTTATTTTCGCAGTACTTGCAATTAGTTTGATTTGATTTATTTCATTTATGACAGTTAAAAAGAATCCACTTATTTTAATGCAACCTAATAAAGGCAGCAAACCTAATATTGCTCTAACTAAATTATTTAATAGATTTTCATTTATTAAGTTTACTAATAAAATACGTGGTTCTTTAATTGCTATGTCATTTAAAGATTTATTTGTATTTTCATTTGTAATATTTATCAGTACGACAATTCTAACTGTTTCTGCATCTATTCCAAATGCTCTTTCTACAATGTCAAATGAATACTATAGTGCAATTAATTATAATAATGATTATACATATACAGAAATAATTGCAAATAATCCATTTACTAAATATAACTGAAGAAGTTCTAATGGAAATGATAAAGAATTTAATGACCAGAATTCTCTATTTTCTTCATATATGAAAAAGGATGGTCGATATCTTAGCTTATTTGATTCAAAAGGATGGTCATCTGAAGATTATGGAAACTTCTTTGAAAGTATAATCAAACACAAAGCGCTTGGTTTAAATGGTTATTTATTATCAACAGGGAACATGAAACAAATTGTAGATACTTCAACAGAGGTATATAAAGGTTCAAATACAAGCAATGGTCCAAAAAGAACAGTTAATCAAATAGCATGTAGTATTATGCCTTCTTTATTTGATCAACCAGCAATTGATAATGCAGAGTATGATGAATGTATTAAATCTATGACAAATAATGTAATTCCTTCAACAATTAAACAAAAATGAACTGATGATAACAATGCATTTTTAAGTTTTAGTTTTAATTTTAATGTAATTCCATATAATGAGTCTGAAGATGAAGTATATACAAATATAAAAGCAATTGATTCAAAATATAATAACATTAAGTTATATGGTCTAAATAAAGATTCAAAAATTAAGAATATTAATTTAAAAAATAGAGATAGTTTATATTATGAGTCAGATGATGAAAACATTATCAATGCATCTATCAATGAAACATTAAAACTTAAAGGTTATGATGTAGGTTCAAAAATTAATCTTAAATTTGATGTAGAAGAACTAGGCTATTTAAATAATGAAAATTCAATTCAAGTAGCAACAGATAATTTTATATGAAAATATAATAATGAAGAGATCGATGTTAACAATTTGGACTTAGGTCATTTCGCTTATAATTCAAGTAGCAACAATAGTGTTGATAAATTATATTATGAAGAAAATGGTGAGTATAAAGAATATAAAGACCTATCTAAATTATCTCTTCAAATTAAAGATACTTCAGTTCTTAATCAAGAAGTATTTAAAAAAGTAAATGGTGAATATAAAGATATTTCTGGAAATGATTTAGATATTGCTACTAAAAAAGAATTTAATCCTTTTGATATAAGAGTCTATGAAAATGGTGTAGCTCAGGATATTGGACTTGAAGATTTAATTAATGGTACAAATAGTTGATGAAATATTGCACTTGAAAATGGATTGATTAAAAATAAATTAGAGACTAGAGAAATAAATATTAAAGTGCTAAATGTAGAAAAAGTTTATGATAGTCCGAAAATTTATATGGATCAAGTGAGATTGAATAAAGTAATTGGATTTAAAAACTTTGACTCTAATAAATTATTTAAAAATGATTCAAAGATAAATATTTGAAGTAATGCTAAAATGAGTAAAAATGTTGAACCAGTAGACGTATTCAATAGAGCCATTGTTAAATTCAAGAATTGAAATAACACCACTACAAAAGCTTCTAAATACATGACTGATGCAATCGGTTTTACAGACTATATAAATCTTAAAAAAGCAGCGACTTCTAATTTAATTACATCTGTTTCTAGCATTTCAATCGTATTTATTACTATATCAATGATAGTAGGAATTATTATAATATATGTAATTACTGACTTATTTGTTGGTAGATATAAAAGCTTCATGAACTATATGAGAGTACAAGGTTATTCATTAAGGGAAATCAACTCAATAATATTATGAATTTTTTTACCGTTAACGATATTATTTTCAGTTCTTGCAATTAGTACAACAATGGGATTAATGTTAGGTTTAGTTCCTAAAATGTTACTATCAATTGAAATAGCAATACCATTAATGATTAGCTGATATGTATATATAATTGTTTTTATAGTATCTGTATTAATATTTTCAACAGCATATGTAATAATAATAAGATCATTATTTAGAGTAAAATTAGCATCACTAACTGGAGTGGCAAACTAAAACCCTTATGGGTTTTTTTATTTTTATAAATAAATTATAAAAGAATGTATAAATTACTTGAATTGCTTTATTTATTATGTAATAATCTTAAAGCATGTATATTTTGTGTTCATTATTACAACACACTAGAAAAAGTTGTCATATAAAAAGGAGGAAAAATGGCTCAACAAAAAATAAAAATCAAAATAAAAGGCTATGATCACGCTATAATTGACCAGTCAATTGCAAAAATTATTGAAGTTGCTGAATCAACTGGAGCACAAGTACGTGGACCCATACCTTTACCAACAGAAAAGCAAATTATTACAATTTTAAGAGCTACTCATAAGTATAAAGATAGTAGAGAACAATTCGAAATGAGAACACATAAAAGAATACTTGAAATTGTAGAACCAACACCTAAAACAATGGATTCATTAACTAGAGTTCAATTACCTACTGGTGTAAATATAGAAATAAAACTATAGTTATAGCAAGGTATACATGATTTAAATTCAGGAGGAAATATCAACATGAAAGGAATCTTAGGACGTAAGTTAGAAATGACACAAATTTTTAGCGAAAGTGGTAAGCTTATCCCTGTTACTGTTATTGAAGTAGAACCAAATGTAGTTTTACAAGCTAAATCAGTTGAAAAAGATGGGTACAAAGCACTTAAACTTGCTTGTGTTAATAAAAGAGCTAACTTATTAAACAAACCAGACATGGGTCAATTCAAAAAAATTAACTCAGAACCTAAGCGCTTCGTTAAGGAAATTCGAGATATGGACGGATATGAAATCGGTTCACAAGTTAAATTTGAAGAATTATTTGCTGCAGGTCAATTTGTGGATGTAACAGGTATATCTAAAGGTAAAGGATTTGCGGGTGCTATTAAAAGACATAATTATGCAAGAGGACCAATGGGTCATGGGTCAGGTTATCACCGTGGTATTGGTTCAATGGGAGCTATTATAAATAGAATTTTTAAATCTAAAAAAATGGCTGGACATTTAGGACATGAACAAGTAACAATCCAAAATTTAGAAATAATAAAAATAGATGTAGAAAAAAATGTTGTTTTAGTTAAAGGTTCAGTACCAGGACCAAGAAAAAGTTTTGTTGTGATTAAAGAAAATGCAAAAGGTAAAAAAGCAGTTGAAGCTTCTGTATTATTAAATAGAAATTCTAATAATAACAAAGAAGTTGAAACTAAAACTGCTTAGTTAAGGAGTAAGTAATTATGAAAGCAAAAGTATTAGATATTAAAGGAACTTCAGTAAAAGACATTACATTAAATGATAATGTTTGATCTATTGAACCTCATAACCAAGCTTTATATGACACACTTATCTCACAACAAGCAGCTTTAAGACAAGGTACAAGAAAAACTAAAACAAGAGCTGAAGTTAGCGGTGGGGGAAGAAAACCTTGAAGACAAAAAGGTACAGGTCGTGCCCGTCAAGGTTCAATAAGAGCTCCACAATGAAGAGGTGGGGGAATAGCTTTTGGACCAACACCAAATATTAATTATAAAAAAGCAGTTAATAAAAAAATTAGAAGACTTGCTATAAGAAGTGCTTTAAGTATAAAAGCAAAAGAAAATAACTTAATTATTTTAGATAAATTTAGTTTTGAAAAACCATCTACAAAAGAAATGATAGAGGTTATGAAAAATTTAAAAACTGATAGTGAAAAAACTTTAATTGTAACTAAAGAACATGAAGATTTTGTTGTAAGATCTGCTGGTAATATTCAAGGTGTAAAAACTCTTGATTTCCAAAAAATGAATCTATTTGATTTGTTAAATGCAACTAAATTATTAGTAACAGTAGATGCAGTTAGCAAAATTGAGGAGGTGTATGCATAATGCACATAACAGAAGTAATTAAAAAACCTTTGTTAACTGAAAAAACATACATTGGGCACTCAAATAATTCATACACATTCATTGTAGATAAAAGATCAAACAAAACACAAATCAAAAAAACATTCGAAGAAATTTTTAATGTTAAAGTTAAGTCAGTAAGAACTTTAAATTATGATGGAAAAGACAAAAGAATGGGAAAATACGCTGGTAAAACAGCTTCATATAAAAAAGCAATAATCGTTTTAAAAGATGGAGAAAAACTAGATATCTTAAACGAAGAATAGTTAATTTATTTTTTAGATAAAGATTAGGCGATAAAAGGAGGATAATTATGCCAATCAAAAAGTATAAGCCAACGACTAACGGTCGTAGAAATATGACAAGCTTAGATTATAGTATCCTTACAACTTCAAAGCCTGAAAGCTCATTGCTTTCAAAAATTAATGAAAAGGCAGGAAGAAATAATCACGGTCAAATTACAACTCGCCATAAAGGTGGAGGGCACAAAAGAAAGTATCGTATAATTGATTTTAAAAGAAATAAACTAGATGTAGTAGGAAAGATTAAGACAATCGAGTACGACCCAAATAGAAATACTTTTATTTGTCTTGTTAGTTACTTAGATGGTGAAAAGAGATACATTTTATTTGCAAAAGGAATGAAAGTAGGACAAGAAGTTGTCTCATCATTAAATGCAGATATAAAACTTGGTAATGCAGCACCACTAAAAAATATACCTGAGGGAACTTTGGTTCACAATGTTGAATTAAAACCTGGTAAAGGTGGACAAATAGCAAGAAGTGCCGGAAGCAAAGTACAAATTTTAGGTAAAGATGAAAATGGTAAATACGTAACATTAAAACTAGGTTCAGGTGAAGTTAGAAAAGTATTAGCAGAATGTTTTGCAACAATCGGTGAAGTTGGAAATGAAGAATATAACTTAATAAACTGAGGAAAAGCTGGAAGAAACCGTTGAAGAGGAATAAGACCAACAGTACGTGGTTCTGTTATGAACCCAAATGATCACCCACATGGTGGAGGGGAAGGAAAAGCTCCAATTGGTAGAAAAGCCCCATTAACACCTTGAGGTAAAAAAGCTTTGGGTGTGAAAACACGTGATAATAAAAAAGCTTCTTCAAAATTAATTATAAGAAGACGTAAAGAAAGCAAATAGGAGGGAATATAATATGTCAAGATCATTAAAAAAAGGTCCATTCGCTGATGACTATTTATTAAAAAAAGTTGATGCAATGACTGGTAAAAAAGAAACTATTAAAACTTGATCACGTCGTTCAACAATATTCCCAAGTTTTGTAGGTCATACATTCAGTGTACACAATGGTAAAGAATTCATTTCAGTTTATGTAACAGAAGACATGGTAGGTCACAAACTAGGAGAATTTGCACCAACACGTAAGTTTGGTGGACATGGTGATGACAAGAAAAAGAAAAAATAATCATTAAGAGGAGTTCAATATGGAAGCAATAGCAAAATTAAAAATGATTAGAATATCACCAAGAAAAGTTAGATTAGTAGCAGACTCTATCAGAAATAAAAAGATTGCAAATGCAATCGCAGTTCTTCAAAACCAAGATAAAAGATCATCAGAACCAGTTTTAAAATTATTAAACTCTGCAGTTGCAAATGCTGTTAACAATAATGGTATGGAAGCAGATAGATTGTTTGTAAAAACAATATTTGTAAATGAAGGACCAACATTAAAAAGATTTAGACCAAGAGCACATGGAAGAGCTTATGAAATTTTAAAAAGAACTAGTCATATAACTATTGTAGTTAGTGATGAAAACTAGAAGGGAATTGTAAGTATGGGACAAAAAGTATCACCTAATGTTTTAAGAATTGGGATTATCAGAAGTTGAGACAATCGTTGATATGCAGAAAAACAAGAGTATGTAAAATGATTGCACCAAGATATTAAAATAAGACAAGCAGTTCTTAAAAAACTTAGAAATGCAGCAGTTTCAAAAATCGAAATTGAAAGAACCAAAAAAGAAATTACTTTAGTTATTCGTTCAGCTCGTCCAGCTATAGTTCTAGGTCAAGAAGGAAAAAATGTTGAAAATATTGTATTAATAGTAAAAAAAGCAATTCATGATAAAAAAGCAGTTGTAAAAGTAAAAGTAATTGAAATTAAAAATCCTGATGTTGATGCAAGATTAGTTGCTCAATTTATTGGTGAACAAATAACAAACCGTGCTAGTTTTAGAACAGTTCAAAAATTAGCTATAAGAAAAGCTCTAAAAGCTGGAGCAAAAGGTATCAAAACAGCAGTATCAGGAAGACTTGGTGGAGTTGATATGGCAAGAACTGAAGGTTATTTAGAAGGTTCTGTACCACTATCAACTCTTAGAAGTGATATTGATTATGCATTGTATGAAGCAAGAACAACATACGGACAAATTGGTGTAAAAGTTTGAATAAACCATGGAGAAATTCTTGGCAAAGGAATGCACAATAGAGATTCAAAAGTTATCGAAGAGAAAAAAACGTTTAAGAAAGTTTCAAAGGGAGGGTAAGAACTTATGTTAATGCCTAAAAGAGTTAAATATCGTAGACCTCACAGAGTAAGCTATGAAGGTAAAGCAAAAGGTGGAAAAACAATAGTTTTTGGAGAGTATGGTTTAATGTCACTTGAAGGGGCATGAATTACTTCAAGACAAATAGAATCAGCACGTATTGCTATGACTCGTTATATGAAACGTTTTGGTAAAGTTTGAATTAGAATATTCCCACATATGGCAAAAACTAAAAAACCTTTAGAAGTACGTATGGGTTCAGGTAAAGGTTCACCAGAAGAATGAGTGGCAATAGTTAAAACAGGTCAATTTATGTTTGAAATAGCAGGAGTTTCTGAGGAAGTTGCTCGTGAAGCATTAAGATTGGCTATGCATAAATTACCTGTTACTTGCAAAATTGTAAAAAGAGGTGATGAATAATGTCAAAAAGCGCAGATTTCCTAATGGAATTAAAAACAAAAAAAGTTGAAGATTTAATTAAATTAAGTGAAGATCGTCGTGCTGAATTATTTGCACTTAAGTTTCAAGCTGCAATTGGTAGCTTAGAACAAACTCACAAAATTAAAGATTTAAAAAAAGATATTGCAAGAATTCAATTGTTATTAGGGGAAAGAAAAAAATCTGGAGAACAGGTTGAAAAAATAGTTGTTAAACCAGATTACACAAAAGCTGTTGAGAATGCTGAAAAAGCTGGAAAAGAAGTTCGTAAAAAACAACGTGAATTATTAGAAAAAATGCAACAAGAACAAAATGCAGGTTCAGAACAAAGTCAGTTATCTGAAGATGCAATATTAGCAGCTATGAATGCTGCTGTAGATGAATCAGAAGAAAAAGAAGTTAAAAAAGCAACATCAGAAAAAGAAGTTAAAAAAGCAACTGAAAAAAAAGCAACAACAAAAAAAGATGTAAGTAAAACATCTGCTACTGATGTTAAAAAGACAAGTTCAAAACCATCTGCAACTAAAAAAGAAGAAGCAGTTATTGAACCTGTTTTAACAAAAGAAGCAGCTAAAAAAACAGGTAAAGCATCTTCTAAAACTAAAACAGCTTCAGAAGATTTAGAATTACATCAAATAGATACTTCAGAAGCAAAAGGTACTGGTAAAGGAAAAGCTGCTTTTAAAGAAGTGAAACCAAAAACAGTTAAAGTTGGAACTGTTAAAGCTGAAAATGTTGAAGCAATTGATTTAAAGCTTTCTTCAAAGCCAAAAGATGCTAAAACATACACATTTGGTTCAAATGCTGAAGAAGCAAAAAAACAAATAGCTGAAGCAAATAAAAAGTTAGCTTCTAAAAAAACAACTACAAAAACTACAAGTGACGATAAACCAAAAAAAACTACAACAAAAAAAGGAGATAACTAGTTATGGAAAGAAATCTTAGAAAAACCTATGTTGGTAAAGTAGTTTCAGATAAAATGGATAAAACTATTACTGTACTAGTTGAAACTTATAAAAACCATCCTATTTATAAGAAACGTGTTAAATATTCAAAAAAATACAAAGCTCATGACGAAACTCAACAAGCTCATTTAGGTGATAGAGTAGAAATTATGGAAACAAGACCATTAAGTAAATCTAAAAACTTTAGACTTGTTAGAGTTGTAGAGAAAGCAATTATTTAATAGAGGTTAAGTATGATACAAAATGAATCAAGATTAAAAGTTGCAGATAACTCTGGAGCAAAAGAAATATTAGTAATACGTAATTTAGGTGGTAGTGTTAGAAAGTTCACAAATATAGGGGACATTGTTGTAGCAACTGTTAAAGCAGCATCACCAGGTGGTGCTGTTAAAAAAGGTCAAGTAGTTAAAGCTGTTATAGTTAGAACTGTTAGAGGTTTAAGAAGAAATGATGGAACATACATCAAATTCTCAGAGAATGCCGCAGTTATAATAAGAGATGATAAAAACCCAAGGGGTACACGTATTTTTGGTCCAATAGCAAGAGAAGTTAAAGATGCAGGTTTTAATAAAATCGCATCACTTGCTCCAGAAGTTTTATAGGAGGTTCTTTTATGAATAAATCAAAAATTTTAAAAGGTGACGTTGTAAAAGTTATCTCAGGAAGTCACAAAGGTAAAACTGGACCAGTTAAAAAATTATCAAAAGATAAATCTAAAGTTTATGTAGAAGGTGTTAATGGAGTTAAACACGTAAAACCATCTGAAACAGATCAAGAAGGTGGAATTAAAGAAGTTGCAGTTCCAGTTAACATTTCTAATGTTGCTCTTATAGATCCAAAAAGTAAAGGTAACACAACAAGGGTTGGTTATAAAATTACTGATGGCAAAAAAGTAAGAATTGCCAAAAGATCAGGAGCAGAAATTAAATAGGAAGGGGATAATCAAAAATGGCAAAAAATGATACTAAAAATAGTTTAGAAGCTTTATATAAAGATAAGATTGTTCCTGAACTATTTAAGGAAAAACAATATAAATCAATTATGGAAGTTCCTAAAATCACTAAAATAGTAGTTAACATGGGAGTTGGAGATGCTGTACAAGATTCAAAAAGACTTGATGCAGCAGTTCATGAGTTATCATTAATAACTGGACAAAAACCTCTTGTTACAAAGGCTAAAAAATCATTAGCTGCGTTTAAACTTCGTGAAGGTATGCCAATTGGAGCAAAAGTTACTTTAAGAGGAAAAAGAATGTATGAATTCTTACAAAAAGTTATAAATGTGGCATTACCTCGTGTTAGAGACTTTAGAGGTGTACCAAAAAATAGTTTTGACAAACAAGGTAATTATACATTTGGTGTTAAAGAACAAATAATCTTTCCAGAAATAGATTATGATAAAATTAGCAAAGTTCGTGGTATGGATATAACATTAGTTACAACAGCAAAAAATAAGGAAGATGCATTTTCATTAATTCAAAAATTGGGAATGCCATTCACTAAGTAGTGAGGGAGTTATAATATGGCAAAAAAATCATTAAAAGCTAAACAAGCTAAGGTTCAAAAATTTAAAGTAAGAGAGTATACACGTTGTGGCCACTGTGGTAGACCACATGCTGTTTTGAGAAAATTTAATCTATGTAGAGTATGTTTTAGAAACTTTGCATATGAAGGACAAATCCCTGGTGTTAAAAAAGCATCATGATAGTGAAAGGAAAATAATAAGATATGACTACAGATGTAATAGCAGATATGCTTACTAGAATAAGAAATGCAAACCAACGTTTTCATAAAGAAGTTTTTATTCCAGGAAGCAGAGTTAAGTTAGAAATTGCGAATATCTTAAAACAAGAAGGATTCATCGAAGACTATACAGTTGCTGATGATTTCAAAAAAGGTATTACAATAACATTAAAATACAAAGGGAAAGTTAGAGTTATCAAAGGATTAAAAAGAATCTCAAAACCAGGATTAAGAGTATACTCAAATGCACATAAAATTCCTCACGTTTTAAACGGACTTGGTATTGCTGTTGTTTCAACTTCAAAAGGTATAATGACTGATAAAGAAGCACGCCAACAAAATATTGGTGGAGAAGTGCTTGCATTTATCTGATAGAAAAGGAGATATTTTATGTCACGTATAGGAAATAGAATATTACCAATACCAAATGGAGTTGAAGTTAAAGTTGAAGGTAACAATGTTGTAACTATAAAAGGTCAAAAAGGAGAATTGAAACAAACTTTTAGTCCTTTAATCAAAATTATAGTTGAAGATCAACAAATCAAAACTATAAGAGAAAATGAAATTAAACATACAAAACAATTACATGGTACTACAAATTCTATATTAGAGGGTATGTTAACTGGTACACATACTGGTTTTGTTAAAGAACTTAGCATAGTTGGAGTAGGTTATCGTGCTGCTCTAGCTGGTAACAAAATTAACTTATCATTAGGATTTTCACACCCTGTTGAGTATGAAATACCTCAAGGTATTACAGTTGAAATTCCAAAACCAACTGAAATAAAAATAATGGGTATCAACAAGCAGTTAGTGGGACAAGTGGCCGCTGATATAAGAGCATATAGAAAACCAGAACCTTACAAAGGTAAAGGTGTTAAATACAAGGATGAAAAAATTATTAGAAAACAAGGTAAAGCTGCTGGTAAATAATAACCGGTTATAAGGAGATATTATGAAATATACAAAACAAGAAGCAAGAAAAAGAAGACACTTCAGAGTTAGAAAAAAAATAACTGGAACAAGCGAAAAACCAAGATTAAATGTTTTCAAATCAAACTCATTCTTCTATGCTCAACTTATTGATGACTCAAAAGGTATTACAATTGTAGCCTCTTCTTCTATGAAGTTAGGTTTAAAAAATGGTAGCAATATAGAAGCTGCAAAAGCAGTTGGTAAAGATATTGCTGAAAAAGCTAAAGCTAAAAAAATCGTTAATGTAGTGTTTGATCGTGGTGGGTACTTATTCCATGGTAAAGTAAAAGCTTTTGCAGAATCTGCAAAAGAAAATGGTATGAAATTCTAAAAGGAGATTGTGAAAATGGCAGAAGAAAAAAAAGTCGAAGTTGAAAATAAAACTGCACCTAACCAAGAAGTAAAAAAAGACTCTAATTCTAGAAACCAACAACAAGGTGGAGATTTTAAAAGAAACCCAAGACAAGGCGGAGACAGATTTAAAAGAGATAATAACAGATTCAGAAAAGAAGATAATCCTTTTGAAGAAAGAGTTGTTGCAATTAACCGTGTAACTAAAGTTACAAAAGGTGGTAGAAGATTTAGATTTGCTGCAGTTGTCGTTATTGGTGATAAAAAAGGTAGAGTTGGTTTAGGAACTGGTAAGGCAAATGAAGTGCCTGATGCAATTAAAAAGGCAATTAAAGAAGCTAAAAAAGCTTTAATAAGAGTACCATTGCAAGACACAACAGTTCCTCATGATACAATCGGTCACTTTGGAGCAGGTAGAATTATGATTAAACCTGCTAGAAAAGGTACTGGTGTTATTGCTGGTGGACCTGTTCGTGCAGTTGTTGAATTAGCAGGAATTTCAGACATTTATACTAAATCATTAGGATCAAACTCACCAATTAACATGATACGTGCTACATTAGAAGGTTTAAAAGTTATGCAAACCCCTGAACAAATTGCAAGATTGCGTGGAAAACAAGTTGATGATAAAAAACAATTAGCAAGTAAGGCTAATTAATTAAAGGAGATATTTTATGAAATTACACGAATTAAAATATACTGAAGGAAGCAAGAAAAAAGCAACACGTGTTGGTAGAGGTAATGCTTCTGGTAAAGGTAAAACATCAACAAGAGGTCACAAAGGGCAAAATTCACGTTCAGGTGGAGGAGTAAGACCAGGTTTTGAAGGGGGACAAACTCCTTTATTCAGAAGAATTCCTAAAGTTGGTTTTACTAGTTTAAATAGAAAAGAATATAAAATTATTAATCTTGATATGATTGAAAATCTTGATTTAAAAGAAGTAAATCATAAGACATTATTAGAAAAAAAAGTAATAAAAAATGAAAAAACCCTAGTTAAAGTTCTAGGTAATGGTAAAATATCTAAAGGTATTGTTTTAAAAGTAAACAAAGTATCAAAAAGTGCCGAAGAGGCAATAAAAAGTGCCGGGGGCACAATAGAGGTGATTTAGGTGGCATTAAAAGCTAACAAAACTAAAGCAAAAGTAAAAAAAACCAAATCATTAAAAAATAAAAACGAATTCGCTAAGGGTAATTTCTTTATTCGTAACAAAGACCTAATTAAACGAATCGTTTTTACTTTATTGGTTTTAGTACTTATTAGAGCAGGAACTTTATTAACTGTTCCAGGTGTAAGTATAAGTTCTAATTTTCAAAGTAGTATTGGAAACCAAGAATTCTTCCAATTACTATCAACTTTAGGTGGTGGATCAATTGGGCAATTTTCAATAATTGCCTTAGGGGTTTCACCATATATTACTGCTTCAATTATTGTGCAGTTATTATCAACTGATGTTATTCCAGTTTTAACAAGATGAAATAAATCAGGTGAAAGAGGAAGAAGAAAATTAGATAGATTAACAAAAGTGCTTACAATACCATTTGCTTTAATGCAGTCAACTGCAACTATATTTACTTTATCAAGTCAAGGTTTAATTAGTGCAAAATGAGGAACAAGTGAACTAGGATCAGGACCTTCTTGATTCTATTACATCCTTATACCATTAGTTATGTTGGCTGGTACATTTCTAATGCTGTGAATAGCTGATCAAATAACAATTAAAGGTATTGGTAATGGTATTTCAATAATTATTTTTGCTGGAATAGTTGCACAAATGCCTAATAACTTTAAATCAACTTTTCAATTTTGAGTTAAAGGAAATGAAGATGCAACAATATTGTTCGATGGAATTTTAAAATTCTTAATCTATGTTGTTTCATTCTTGTTAGTTATATTTGTTGTTGTTTTAATGAATGAAGCTGAGAGAAAGATTCCTATTCAACAAACAGGTTCGGGTTTAGTAGATACAAAAGACCATACGCCACACTTACCTTTAAAAATTAATAACGCAGGAGTTATACCTGTTATATTTGCATCTGCTATTATTTCTACGCCGATGACCGTAGCTCAAATTATTGGAGCTAATAATCCGCAAAATGGATTTGTGTTATTTACACAATCATATTTATCATTTGGGACATGATGAGGAATAGGGATATATGGTGTATTGACTATTTTATTCACGTTCTTATATGCACAAGTTCAAATAAATCCAGAAAAAATTGCAGAGAATTTTAAAAAATCAGGAACGTTTATCCCAGGTATAAAACCTGGAAAAGATACAGAGAAATTTATTCAAGGAACTGTAAATAGATTAAGTATATTGGGTTCAATATTTTTAGCAGGAATTGCTGTTCTTCCATATATTATTTCTAAACTTACAAGCTTACCTAGTAGTTTAGCTATTGGTGGAACAGGTCTAATAATAGTAATTTCTGTCGCAATTCAAACAGTTCAACAACTAAAAGGTAGATTAATACAACAATCATTCTTAGATAAAAAAGATGATAAATTTACTAAAACTGTTGAAGAACATAACTCACATATTTGATAATTAAGAGGTATTGCTAAATGAATATATTAATGTTAGGAGCACCCGGAAGTGGTAAAGGAACTCAATCTGAGTTTCTTTGTAGTAAAAAAGGGTTTAAACATCTATCAACAGGTGACCTTTTTAGAAAAAATATAAGTGAAGAAACAAAGGTTGGCTTATGAGCTAAGGATTTTATTATAAAAGGATTATTAGTTCCAGATGAAGTTACAAACAAAATGGTTGAAGAATTTTTAGAAAATGATTCTGATAACCTAATATTTGATGGATATCCACGAAACATTGAACAAGCAGTTGAACTTGATAAAATGCTAGCTAATAATAGCAAAAAATTAGACTATGTAATTTATCTCGATATTGATGATTCAATATTGGTTGAAAGAATTATTAATAGACTGGTATGTCCAACTTGTAAAAGAAGCTATCATAAATTGAATAGAAAACCAAAAGTTGAAAATATTTGTGATTTTGATGAAACACCATTAGAGGTTAGAGATGATGATGTACTTGAAAAAGTAAATCAGAGACTCCAAACATATAATGAACAAACTAAACCTCTAATAGATTTTTATAAAAATAGATTAAAAAAAATAGATTCTAATAATAAAAGTCCAAATGAAATATTTAAAAATATTTTAGATTCGTTAGGTATTTAAATGGCAATTACAATAAAGAACAAAGAACAAATTGAAAAAATGAGATACGCTGGCAAGGTACTAAGTGAAGCACTGCATAATTTAAAAAAAATGATAAAACCTGGTATTAATTGTCTAGAGTTAGATAAATCATTTATAGATTTTATTACAAGTAAGGGATGCACTAGCAACTTTAAAGGTTATTATGATTACCCCGCACATATATGTGTCTCAATCAACGAACAGTTAATTCATGGAATTCCAAAAGATAGAATTCTGAAAAACGGAGACATTGTTTCAATAGATGCAGGGTGCATATATGAAGGATACCATAGCGACAGTGCTTTTACTGTTATTTGTGGTGATTCTTCAAATGAAAAAATTAGTAAATTAGTAGACCTAACTGAAAGGTCTTTATACTTGGCAATTGAACATGTAAGAGCCGGTGTGCGCATCGGAACCATTTCTGCTACTGTTCAGAATTTTATAGAAGATAATGGTTTTCATTTGCCAACAAGTTATTCAGGCCATGGAATTGGATTAGAAATGCACGAAGATCCTTTTATACCAAATGTTGGTATAAAAAATACAGGTATGAGATTAGTACCTGGAATGACAATCTGTATAGAACCTATGGTCCAAGTTGGTACGAATAAAACAATTGTAGATGATGACAAATGAACAGTGTTGTCTAAAGATGGTAGTATGACAGCTCATTTTGAGCATACTGTATTAGTAACAGAAGACGATCCTGAAGTATTAACTTTATTTAAATAAAAGGAGATAATTTAAATGGCAAAAGAAGATTATTTAGAAGTAGATGGAGTCGTTTTAGAGGTATTACCAAATGCTACTTTCAAGGTGAAGTTAGATAATGAAATAGTTATTGATGCCCACGTGTCTGGTAAAATCCGTATGAACTACATACGCATTTTACCAGGTGACAAAGTAACTGTAGCAATTTCACCTTATGATCACACACGTGGAAGGATTACATATAGATTTAAAAATGCTAAATAATAAGTAATCCTTATTTTTTGAAATGGGAGGTCCAAATAGATGAAAGTAAGATCATCTGTAAAGAAGATATGCGATAAATGTCGTGTAATAAAACGTAAAAGTCGTGTAATGGTTATTTGTGAGCAACCAAAACATAAGCAACGTCAAGGTTAAACCTAAGACATTTTAAATTAGAAAGGAAATAAGTAATGGCTCGTATAAATGGTGTAGAAATTCCAAACGAAAAGAGAGTTGTTATTGCACTTACATATATTTATGGAATTGGTTTATCAACATCTCAAAAAGTATTAGAAAACTCAAAAATCAATGAAGATGTAAGAGTTAAAGATTTATCTGAACAAAATATTAAAACAATCTCACAAGAAATCTCTAAATTTAAAACAGAAGGAGATTTACGTAGAGAAGTTGCTTTAAACATAAAAAGATTAATGGAAATTGGATGTTATAGAGGGATGAGACATAGAAAAGGATTACCTGTTAGAGGTCAATCTACTAAGCAAAATGCCCGTACAAGAAAAGGCCCACGTAAAACTGTGGCTAATAAGAAAAAATAGAAAAGGAGTATAGGCTATGGCAAAACAAAAACAAAATACCGCAAAGAAAAAAGTTAAAAAGAATATTGCTAAAGGTATTGCCCACATCCATTCAACATTCAATAATACAATCGTTACAATCTCAGATGAAAAAGGTAATGTTATTGCTTGATCAAGTGCTGGTGCAATAGGGTTTAAAGGAAGTAAAAAATCAACTCCTTATGCTGCACAACTTATAGCAGAAGCTGCTGGTAAAGGAGCTATTGAAAATGGGGTAAAAACAATTTCAGTAGAAGTAAAAGGACCAGGACCAGGTAGAGATGCTGCTGTTAGAAGCTTACAAGGAATAGGATTAGAAATAACTTCAATTAAAGATACAACACCAATCCCCCATAATGGTGTACGTCCCCCAAAGAGACCAAGAGGATAATAAATGAAACAATTTTCAAGACCAGAATTTAAATTATTAAAAGAAGAAAAAAGTAAAAACTATGGGGAATTTCAGGTAGAACCTTTAGAAAGAGGTTTTGGTATTACTTTAGGTAATGCTTTAAGAAGAACATTGATATCTTCTACTCCAGGTGCTGCTGTATATGCAATTAAACTTGACAAAGCAGCCCATGAATTTACATCAATAGAAGGTATAGTTGAAAATGTAAGTAGAATAATACTTAACATTAAAAAGCTAGCTATAAAAATCGATACAAAAATATTTGAAGACGATGAAGTTGTAGAATTAAAACTTAAATCTTCAACTGTTGGAGAATTAACTGCTGGTGATATAGAAGTACCAACAGGTGTAGAAGTTGTAAATAAAGATTTAAAATTATGTACTATTGCTGATGGTGGAAGCATTAATTTAATCATGTTTGCAAAAAACTCAAGAGGTTACAGAACCTTTAAAGATAATAAAAAAGAAAAAATGCTACTTGCAGATGCTATAACAATAGATTCAAATTATTCACCAATTTTAAATGTTGCATATGATGTAGAAACAACAAAAATTGGTAAGTCAGTAGATCTTGAAAAACTTGTTATGAAAGTTGAAACCAATGGAACACTTTCAGTTGGTGATGCAGTTGCAACTGCTGCTAAAATCTTAGTGGAGCACTTAGAATTCTTTGTTAATTTAAATGAAGAAATAAGTGATATCAAAGTTATTGGAGCAACAAGTGAAGAAGACGAAAAAGAACTTGATAAAATAGTTGAAGACTTAGACTTTACTCAAAGAAGTTTAAATTGTTTAAAACGTGCAAATATCAATACATTGCGTGACCTAGTTTCAAAAAGTGAAGATGATATCCAAGAAATTAGAAATTTAGGTAGAAAATCATTAAAAGAAATTAAAGATAAAGTTGTTCAATTAGGACTAACATTTAGACAAGATTAGAAGGGAGTAAGTTTTATGTCATATATTCAAAAACAAGGTAAAAATACTGCTTGAAAAATAGCTTTATTAAGAAACCTAACAACTGAACTTATTATTCATGAAAAACTTGAAATTACTGAAGCAAGAGCCAAAGAACTAAGAAGGCACTTTGACCACATGGTAACATTAGCAAAAAAAGGTGATGTCCATTCTAGAAGACAAGCAGCTGCTTGATTAAGACATATTGATGTTTCTGAAAAAGAAAATGCACTTCAAAAGTTATTTACTAAACTTGCTAAAAAGTTTAAAACAAGAAATGGTGGTTACACCAGAATATTAAAATTAGATAATAGACGTGGTGACAATGCACCAATGTGTATCATAGAATTAGTATAATAAAAAACCGCACTTAAAAGTGGTTTTTTTTATTATATAATTATTTGAGATGATTATATATAATTTATATTTTTTATAAATAAATATTTGTTATAATGTTTAAAGTACAAGGAGATTATTATGTCTGAATATAAATTTTTAACAGAGTCTGATTTAAATGATTTTAAGCTAAAGTTAAATGATTTAAATGATAATCTTACAAGATCAGGTAAAAAATTAATAATTGCAAAAAGTAAATTTGCAAAGAGGGAAGTAAATAAAGACTTTGTAAAAGAATATGAAAATTACTACAAAGAAGCAAAAAAACAATTTAACGAAGGTTGCAAAAATGATTTATTCCAACAAAACTTATACGAGGCTAAAAAACTTTATAATTCTGTAAATAAAAATGATAGCAACTTTAAGGAAATATTAAATAATTACAAAGTTGCAAAGAAACTTTATAAAGGATATAAAGAAGCAGTCAAAGAAAGAGGATTTGGTGGAGAATTATCAGCATTGAATAATGTTGCATTAAAGTTACAAAATATAAAGTTTAAGTATAGAGAAAACCACCCATTTGCAGTTGATGATGTATCAATTGAAATTGAGCATGGAAACTACATTGCAATTATTGGGCACAATGGAAGTGGAAAATCAACACTTTCTAAAATTATTATTGGTGTTTTAGAACCTACTCAAGGAAGTATTGAAGTATATGGTAACAAAGTAACTAAAAGCAATATTAACATAATTAGAAAATTTTTAGGAATTGTTTTTCAAAACCCAGACAACCAATTTATTGGTTCGACTGTTAGAGACGATATTGCTTTTGGTTTAGAAAATAGAAGAATTGAACCATCAAAAATGAATGACATTATTGTTAATGCAGCTAAAAAAGTAAATATGGAGAACTTTTTAGATCATGAACCTTTAATGTTGAGTGGTGGTCAAAAACAAAGAGTTGCAATAGCATCAGCACTGGCTTTATCACCAAATATTTTAATATTTGATGAAGCTACAAGTATGCTAGATCCAAAAGGTAAAAGTGAAGTAAAACAAATTATGGTTGAATTAAAAAAAACACGTGAAAAAACAATTTTTTCAATTACACATGATATGGATGAAATACTTAATGCTGATAAAGTTATGGTTATGAATAAAGGGAAATTAGTTAGCTTTGGTACGCCTAAGGAAATACTTTCAGATAAAAACTTTTTAAGATCTATACACTTGGATATTCCTTTTGTTGCTCAAGTAGAAGAAGCTTTACAAAATTTAGGTTTAGATATTTCAGGAAGTGAGAACTTAGATGAATTGGTGGATAAGATATGTCAAATATAGATAAAAATGTTAAATCAAATAACAATAAAAAATCAACAAAAGCTGAACATAAAGAACACTTGAAAAATCTAAACCTTAAATTAAAAGAAGATACTAAGAATAGAAAGTTACTTCATAAAGCAACAATCTTGTCTACTAAAAAAGATAAAAAAAATATTGTAGAATATAACAAAGAAAATAATGCTTTCATTAAACAAGACAAAAAAAATGTCAAAGAAAGAGTTGCTGAAGTTAAAAAATGATATTTAGATAATAAAAGCAAAGAAAATATTACTAAAAAGCAATACAAAATTAAGCTTTTAAAGGCTAAACAAACTTTATATGATTTTAAAGCCCCAATAGAATTTACAAATGTTTCATATACATATGGTTGAGGAACACCTTTTGAGTTTAAAGCCTTGGATAACGCTAATCTGACAATAAAAGAAGGAAAAATTACTGCTGTTATTGGTATGACTGGTAGTGGTAAATCGACTTTAATTCAGTTAACTAATGGGCTTATAATTACAGAAACAGGAAAAACTGTTGTTGGTAATTTCCCAATAATAGCAAAAACAAAAAAAATTAAAATGGTAAAAGAATTACGAAGAGAAATTGGACTTGTATTCCAATTTCCAGAATATCAACTATTTCAAGACACTATAGAAAAAGATATTGCTTTTGGACCTATCAACTTGGGTGCAGATAAGACAGAATCCTTTAAGAAAGTTCCAGAGTTATTAAAAACTGTTGATTTACCAGAAGATTATGCAAAAAGAAGTCCTTTTGATTTAAGTGGTGGTCAAAAGCGAAGAGTTGCAATAGCTGGAATTATTGCAATGGATGGAAACACACTTGTCCTTGATGAACCAACAGGTGGATTAGACCCCCAAGGTGAAGAAGACTTTATGAAACTTTTCTATAATTTAAATAAAGAAAAAAATAAAAGAATCATTATTGTAACTCACAATATGGATCACGTATTACAAATTGCAGATGAAGTTATAGTTATGCATAAAGGTAAAGTTATATCTGTTGGTACCCCATTCGAGGTATTTTCAAACTCTGAACTCTTAAAAACAATAGAAATAGAGCCACCAAAGCTTTATAAATTAGCGCATAAACTTAAAGATAAAGGAATAGATGTTACTGGTAAAAAATTCAGAACAATTGAAGAGTTAGCAATGTATATAAAAGAAAGTAAAAACAGGAGGTAAAATATGAGAATGGTATTTGGTAGGTACATGTCCTACAACTCGGTCATACATAAAATGGACCCAAGACTTAAATTGTTAATGATTATATCTTTAATTGTTGTTGTATTTTTCCCTATTGGTTTTACAGGATTTGTACTTGCTGGAAGCATAATATTTTTAATGTATTTTATTAGTAAGTTAAATTTTAAAATGTTATTAAAACTATTTTTACCAATAATGTTCATTTTTATAGTCCTCTTATTAATTAATATCTTTATGCTTAGACCAGAAAGTTTAAATAACAGTGATGATGGTTTATATGCTTTTAAAGATTATGGATATTTATATAAATGAAAGATATTTTACTTTTCAGAAAAAGCAATATACTCTGCAATTTATATGACAGTTAGAATATTTTTAATGATTACTTTAACTACAATACTTACTGGTACTACTCAACCATTAGAATTAACACTTGCCATAGAAGATTTACTATCTCCTTTAAAACTAATAAAAGTTCCAGTATATATATTTTCAATAATAATCTCTATTGCATTAAGAATGATACCAACTTTAATAGATGAAGCTGGTAGAATTATGAAGGCACAGTCTTCAAGAGGAATTGACTTTAAAAATGGTAAACTTAAAGATAAAGCAAAAGCAATGACATCACTTATAATACCTTTGCTTGTATCTGCTTTCCAAAAAGCTGAGGATTTAGCATATGCTATGGACTCAAGGGGATATGACCCTCATGCAAAAAGAACAAGATATAGACAAGTTAAATTTAGATTTATTGATTTAATTATATTTACGATTGTTATGGGTGCTGCAATAACATTATTCTGCTATCCATATATTCCAACACTTCATTCAATTCAGTTACCAAGAATTGATCAAATATTAGGCTTAAGAAGTTAGTATGTTTTATTTTTTAATGACAATTTCATATGATGGTACTGATTTCTGTGGATGAGTTAAACAAAAAAACAAAAAAACAATTCAAGGGGAGTTAGAGTCAGCTATAAGCAAGGTTGCTCCAAACTCTCTTTTTAAATTAGTAGGTGCATCTAAAACTGATTCTGGTGTACATGCCTTAGATCAAAAGGTCTGAGTTGAATTAAATTTTAACCCTAATATTGAAGGATTTTTGAAAGCAATAAATAAAACTTTACCAATAGGTATAAAAATATTAGCAATGGAATCAATCCCAAAATCATATAGAGTTCGAAATTGTAAATATAAAATTTATAAGTATTCAATATCTTTTAATAATTTAGACATCCTAACAAATAGATTTAGTTGTTATATTCAAAAGAATCATTTTGATTTTAATAAATTGAAAGAAGCACTTAACATTTTTATTGGCCAACATAACTTTATTAATTTTTCAGGTTTAACATACTTAGAATCACAAACAATAAATCCAATTAGAAAAGTCGATGATATAAATGTATTAATGAATGATAACTTAATCGAAGTTTTTTTTAAAGCTAAAGGTTTCATTCGATATCAAATTAGAATGATAATGGGCGCATCAATTGCACATGCACTTAATAAAGTATCATTAAAAGATATTATTGATACATTAAATATGAAAAAAAACAAACTACCATATAAGGCTGAAGCATGTGGTTTAATGTTATTAAAAATTAAAAATAACAAATAAAAATATTTTTATTAAAAATTTAGTTAAAATAAAATAAGTACTAGTAATTAAGTACACTATAATTATTTGATATTTAATAACTTTTTTGGATATTCATAAGGGAAAGTTAATTTATATCAGTTGATTAAAATGCTAGTACGTGAAAAACTTCCCTATAAGGAAGTTTTTTATTTACTGTTTTAAATTGATTAAGATATTTATATTAGTATAAAATATGTTATGTTATAATAAATTTGTAATCATTTTATATATGCTTGTAATATGGTCGAGCGTTTCTACAAATAACCGAAAATTATTGTCTATAAAATGAGTCATATAACTATGATTTTTTTGTTATAGACTCCTTTTGTAAAGGAGTCTTTTTTTTAAGAAAGGTGAAAATGAAAAATAAAATTGCTATTATAATTGGTTCAATAAGTGATAAGAAAACCATTGAAGGTTGTTTAGATATATTAGAACAATTTGAACTAGACTTTACATTAAATATTGTATCAGCACACAGAACTCCTGAATTATTATTTGACTTTGCAAAAACTGCAGTTGATAAATATGATATTATAATTGCCGCTGCTGGTGGCAGTGCACATCTTCCTGGAATGGTTGCAAGTTTAACTACTTTACCTGTAATTGGTGTCCCTGTAAAATCATCTAATTTAAATGGAGTTGATTCATTGTTGTCAATTGTTCAAATGCCTGGTGGTGTACCAGTTGCGACAATGGCAATTGGAGAAAGTGGAGCTAAGAATGCAGCATTATTTGCTATTAGAATCTTATCTTTAAATAATAATAACTTAAAAGAAAAATTAAAAACTTATATAAATAAACAAACCCAAACTGTAATAGAAACTGAGGTTTATTAAAATGAAAGTTGGTATTATTGGCGGGGGGCAATTAGCAAGATTATTAATAGAGTCTAGTCCAGACTTCAATTATATAGTTTTAGAACCTAAAGTTAAAAATAGTTGCATAGACCTTGATTGTGAAATAATTAATTGCAATTACAATGATTTAAGTTCAATAAACAAAATTTATAATGAATGTGAGTTTATAACTTACGAGTTTGAAAATATTGATGAAAATGTTTTAAATGACTTTAAAAATAAAATATACCCACCAATAAACTTTTTAAAAATCTCTAAAAATAGAATTAAAGAAAAAAAATTTGCAAATAATTACAATTTAAAAACAGTTAACTATGTTTTTACAAAATCAATTAAGGAAATTAAGAACATTGCAGAAAATAAAATTATACCACTTCCTTTTTTAGTGAAACTAAATGAAGGAGGATATGATGGTAAAGGTCAATTTAGAATTAATAATATAGAAGATATAAATAACATACCTAATAGTAATGTTGGATATTTGATAGAAGAAATTTTGAACTTTGATTTTGAAACGAGTGTAATTGTAACAAGAAGTAAATTTAATCAAGTGTATTTTTATCCGATGCCAATTAATGTCCACCAAAATGGATTGTTAAGGAAGTCAACTGTAGTTAAAAAAAATAATAAGCTATTAAGAAGTGTAAAAAGAAAAATTAAAAAGATAATGATTAATGAAAATATTATTGGAACAGTAGCGTTTGAGTTTTTTGTCAAAAATAAAAAATTGTATTTCAATGAAATGGCACCAAGAGTACACAACACAGGTCATTACACAATTGATGGTTGCAATGTAAGTCAATTTAGAAATCATATTCTCGCAATTACATCAAATAAAATAATTAAACCAAAACTTTTATATAACACTATAATGATTAACTTACTAGGCGATGAAATAAATTTGTCTTATAAAAATGAAAAAATAAAAATCTATAACTACATAAAAGATAAAGCGGAAAAGAATCGCAAGATGGGACACATAAATATAGTTTGTAAAAGTAAAAAAAATTTATTTGATATATGCAGCAATGTAACAAAACACCTGGAGGAATTAAATGATTAAAAGAGTTTACACTAAAAAAATAAAAGACTATGACGTTGAGTCCAACAATTTGAAAGAAGAAATTAATAAAAATTTATTATTAAATTTAAAAAGTATAAAAGTTTATAATTGTTATGATTTATTTGATGTGTCTGAAACTGAGCTAACTACAATTGTAAAAAACATTTTATCTGAACCAAACACAGATCAAGTTTTATATAATGTAAATCTCGAGAGTAAAAAATTCTTTGCTGTTAAAGTTTTAGATAGCCAATATAATCCAAGAGAAGAAAGTGCAATGGATTGTTCTAACTTACTATTATCTAGAAAAGTTTTACTTAAACATTTTAAGCTTTATGTTTTTGAGAACAATCTTGATTACGATACATTAGTTCAAATAAAAAATTATATTATTAATCCAATCGAATGTTATGAATATGATTTGTTTTCTAAGCATAAAGAATTTAATTTAACAAAAAGTGAAACCACTTTTTATAATTTTAATGAATTGCAAAATACTAATTTAGAAACTATATATAACAAAAATAATTTAGCAATGAGTATAGAAGATTTTAACTTTATTGTTGAATGATCTATTAAAAATAACAAAGTTATTAATGACGTCGAACTACATTTGCTTGATACATATTGAAGTGATCACTGTAGGCATAAAACATTTGAAACATTAATTAATAATATTAATTTGCAAAACATTAAAGGTAATATTTACTTAGAAAGCATAAAAGGCATTTTAGATTATTACTATAAAAATAATATTAAAAAACAACTAACATTAATGAATATAGCTACTTGTTATATAAAAAAATTAATTAGTGAAAATAAAATTGAAGATTTAGAATTGTCAGAAGAAATAAATGCATCATCAATTTATGTAGATTTAGAAAAAACAAAATGCATAGTCCAATTTAAAAATGAAACTCACAATCATCCAACAGAAATAGAACCTTATGGTGGGGCGGCAACTTGTCTTGGTGGAGCAATAAGAGATCCTCTTTCAGGACGTGCTTATGTTTATCAAGGTTTAAGAGTTACTGGCTCTGGGAATATTCTTGAGGATATAAAAAATACCTTAGCAAATAAATTACCTCAACAAAAAATATCAAAAGTATCTGCAGAGGGCTTTTCAAGTTATGGAAATCAAATTGGTGTACCCACAACTTTAGTAAAAGAAATATATCATGAAGGTTATAAAGCAAAGAGATTAGAAATTGGAGCGGTAGTTGGTGTAACTAAAATCGAGAATATAAGAAGAGAAACACCAAAAAATAAAGACATAATAATTTTAGTTGGTGGAGCAACTGGTAAAGATGGTATTGGTGGAGCAACCGGCTCTTCTAAAAATCAAAATGAAGAATCATTAAAAAATTCTTATAGTGAGGTTCAAAAAGGAAATCCTGTTGAAGAAAGAAAACTACAAAGATTATTTTCAAAACCAAATGTTTCTATACTTATAAAAAAAGCAAACGACTTAGGTGCTGGTGGTATTGGTGTTGGTGCTGGTGAATTATCTGATGGAGTTGAACTTTGATTAGATAATGTCCATCTAAAATATAAAGGATTATCAGGTAAAGAAATATTATTATCTGAATCTCAAGAAAGAATGGTTGCAGTAATAAGTCCAAAAGATATGGACACATTTATCAATGAAGCATTAAAAGAGAATCTTATTGCAGTTAAAATTGGAGAAATAACAAATAAAAACAAATTTACTGTATGATATAAAGATGAAATAAGCGTCGATCTAAATAGAGACTTCATAAACTCAGGAGGCATTAAAAATATAATTGATGCAGAAGTTTCAAATGAATATTTAATAGAAAAAAATATTTTAAATGAGAATGAGATTTTTAGTAATGAAAAGTTCTATAATAAAGTCTCAGAATTAAATATTATGTCACAAAAACCAATGATAGAAATGTTTGATTTTTCAATAGGTTCAACAACTGTACTTGCTCCCTATGGTGGTTTATATCAGTTATCAGAAACACAAGTAAGCTGTCAAATCATTCCAATAAAAGAAAATAAAAATATTTGTACAATAATGAGTTATGGATATGATCCATATTTATTTGAAAGAAATGTATATTTAGGTTCAATGCTTGCAATTATTGAAAGCTTAGCAAAAGTTGTTGCAGCCGGAGGAAGTTTTAATAGTTCAAAACTTACCTTACAAGAATATTTTGAAAAGTTAGAAAAAAATAAATGTAAATGAGGTAAACCTATTTTGGTATTACTAGGTGCATTACTTGTTCAAAAAGAACTTAACATACCTGCAATAGGTGGAAAAGATAGCATGAGTGGAACATACAAAACATTAAATGTACCACCAACTCTAGTATCATTTGCCCTATCTACTTCCAAAGTTCAAAATATAATTTCCACAGATTTTAAAAAAGAGAACAACAATATTTATTATTTTAAACATAACTTATTAAATGGTTTACCAGATTTTGAACAAATAAAACAAATATTTAATGATGTTGAAATATTAATTAAAGAAAAGAAAGTTGTATCAGCTTTCGCTATTCAGCAAGGTGGTCTATACGAAGCTCTTATAAAAATGAGTTTAGGTAATGATTTAGGATTTAATATCCAAACAGACATTAATATATTTGAAAAATCATATGGGTCAATTGTTATCGAAAGTCCATTTGATTTAGAGAATAAAAATTTAATTAGGTTAGGAAAAGTACATAAAAGCTATATTTATAATGAAAAAGTTTTTGATAAAGAAATAATTAAAAATAATTATTTAAGTCCTATAAAGAAAATATATTATGATTCAAATGATGCTTATCCTGAAAAAAATATAACAACTATTAATAATAATCAAAAAGAAAAGAAGTATTATCCATTAGACTTAAATTTAATAAAAGTACTTGTTGTAATATTTCCAGGAACAAACTGTGAGTACGATATAAGAAAAGCTTTTAAACATACAAATGTTATTTGTGAAGAGTTTATATTCAATAATTTAAATAACAAATTAATTAATGAATCAATTGAACTATTGGCAAAAAAAATAATTGAGTCTCATATCTTTGTAATACCAGGGGGGTTCAGTTTAGGAGATGAACCTGATGGAAGCGGTAAGTATATAGCAAATGTATTAAAAAATGAAACTGTTAAAAATGCTATAAAAAAATTCTTAAATGATAAAAAATTAATTTTAGGTATCTGTAATGGTTTCCAAGCATTAATTAAATCGGGTTTATTAACAAACAGCGAACCTCAAGACTTATTGCAAACCGATCCATCGTTAATAAAAAATAACGTTAATAGACATGTCTCAAAATATGTTACTTGTAAAACAGTAAGTGTAAACAATCCTTGAACACAAGATTTGAAATTAAATCAGTTAAATAATATACCAATCTCACATGGTGAAGGAAGATTTGTTATTGATGAAGAAGGATACAATGAGTTAGTAAAAAATGATCAAATAGTTTTTGAATATTTAGATAATCATAACAACCCTAATGGCTCTTATTACAATATTGAAGGAATCGTTTCTAAATGTGGACTAATTTTAGGAAAAATGGGTCACAGCGAAAGAAAGGGTGACTATATTTGTAAAAATATTTATGGAGATAAGAACCAAGATATATTTAGTAGTGCAATAAATTATTTTTTAAAAAATAAAAAAGGAGAATTATAATATGGCAAAGTTGTATGAAGGAAAATCTAAAATATGTTTTTCTACTGAAAATCAAAATGAATTAAAGGTCTATTTTAAAAATGATGTAACAGCATTTAATAGTTTAAAAAAAGCTACATATGCTTCCAAGGGATTGCTAACAGCCAAAATATCAAATCTTATATTTAAATATCTTCAGTTAAATGGTGTTAAAACACATTTAATAAAAGTTATTGATGATCAGAACATTCTAGTTAAGAAGTTAAAAATGTTTCAAGTTGAAATAATTATAAGAAATATTGCAGCTGGTAGTATAACAAAAAGATTAGGAATAAAAGAAGGTACAAGATTTGAAAGACCTATTTTTGAACTTTGTTATAAAAATGATGAGTTTGGAGATCCTTTAATTAATGATGATCATGCAATTATATTAAATTTAACAACAGAAGAGCAATTAGTCGAAATTAAAAACATAACATTAAAAATTAACTCATTATTACAAAATCTATTTAATAAACTAAATATAAAAGTAGTAGATTTTAAAATTGAACTTGGATTGGATGAATCTAATCATATTATTTTAGGAGATGAAATAAGTCCAGACACTTGTAGGTTTTGAGATGAAGATAATCGTAAGTTAGACAAAGATTGTTTTAGAGAAGATTTAGATGATGTAACTTCAATTTATCAAATTATTTTACAAAAGTTAGAAAGTTTAAACATTTAATATGAGTGAGATGTTAAAAGAAAAGTGTGGGGTATTTGGATGTTTTAATATTGATAATTCATCCTTAGTTAATTATTATGGTTTACATGCATTGCAACATAGAGGACAAGAAGGTTGCGGGATTTTAGGCTATGATGAAAAAAATAAATTTATTTTAAAAAAAGGCTTAGGATTAGTTTCTGAAAAGTTTAGAATTAATGATTTCAAAAATTGAAATACAATTAATTCAATAGGTCATGTTCTATATTCTACAACCGGAGGTTCGGTGGATTGCAATGTACAACCTTTCTTTTTTAACCTAAGTAAAGATAGCTTTGGATTAGCTCATAATGGAAACCTTACAAATGCTCATATAATAAAAAGTAAGTTTGAAGAAGAAGGTAGCATTTTTCAAGCAACAAGTGATTCTGAAATTCTTGCGCATTTAATCACAAAAAGCAAAGAGGAAACAAGAATAAACAAAATTAAAAACTCTCTTAATGTCATAAATGGTGCATTTGCTTTTTTATTACTTTTTGAAGATGAAATGTATGCAATAAGAGACAGAAATGGTTTAAGGCCATTATCAATTGCAAAACTTAATAATGGATATGTAGTATCATCTGAGACTTATGCTTTTGATGTAACAGGTGCAGAGTTTATAAGAGATGTAAATCCTGGAGAGATTATAAAAATAACAAAGAATGGTTTAGAAAGTTATTACTTTTCAAAAAATAATTTTAATACTGTTTGTTCAATGGAATATATTTATTTTTCTCATCCTAGTAGTACGATAAACGATATTAATGTTCATAATTTCAGAGTTAAGTCAGGAGAATTATTGGCTGAACAAGAAAATATTTATCTAGGTGATGTAGTTATTGGAGTTCCAGATTCATCAACTTCTGCAGCATTGGGTTATGCTAAAAAGTCTAACTTACCATTTGATATAGGTTTAATTAAAAATAAGTATTCAGGAAGAACTTTTATACAACCAACAACAGAACTTCGTGAAATTGGTGTGAGAAACAAGTTATCTGTCATTAAAGATGTTATTAATAATAAAAGAGTTATCTTAATTGATGATTCAATTGTTAGAGGAACAACATCTAAGTACATTGTTAAATTATTAAAAGACAATGGAGCAAAAGAGGTTCATCTAAGAGTAGCTTCACCACCAATAAAATATCCAAGTTACTATGGAATAGATATTTCAACATATAAAGAATTATTAGCTGCTAACATGTCCTTGGCTGAAATGAATAGTTATATTGGTTCTGATAGTTTATCGTTTTTAACATTAGATAATTTAAAAAAATTATTTAAACCAAATCAAGGATGTTTTGATATTTTTACAGGTGTGTATCCAGTTGATATATATGATTTAAATAAAGGAGTTTAAAATGAGCGAAAATTATAAAAAGTCTGGTGTAGACATACACAAAGGTTATGAAGTTGTAAATAGAATAAAAAAAATAGTAACAAATAAATTTGATGCTAATCTTTCAAGTAATATAGGTAACTTTGGTTGTGTATTTGATCTTTCTAAACTAAACTTAAAGAATCCTTTATTAGTTTCTGGAACAGATGGAGTTGGTACAAAACTACTACTTGCTATCGAATCAAACATTCACAATACTATTGGTGTTGATTTAGTTGCAATGTGTGTAAATGACATTATAACTTTAGGTGCAACACCTCTATACTTTCTAGATTATATTGCTGTTGATAAAATAAATGTTGAAATTATAGAGTCTATAATAACAGGTATCGTTGATGGTTGTTTACAAAGTGAATGTTCATTAATTGGGGGAGAAACTGCAGAAATGCAAGATATGTATATTAAAAATCATTATGATCTTGCAGGTTTTATAACAGGAGCCGTGGAAAAAGAAAAAATTATAGACTTTAAAAATGTTAAACCCGGAAATAAAATCATCGCTATTAGTTCATCTGGTATTCATTCTAATGGTTATTCATTAGTAAGAAAAATATTTTTTAAAGACAATAACTTTAAGTTTGACCATAAGTTTGAAGAGTTAGATTGTAGTTTAATAACAGAACTTATGAAGCCAACAAAAATTTATTCAAAACTAGTTAAAAACCTAATGCACTCTAATATTAAAATCAATGCTATGGCCAATATTACAGGTGGAGGATTAATTGAAAATATACCAAGAGCTTTACCTAAAGGATTGTGTGCTAATATTTTTAAAAGTAAATTAAGAATTAATCCTATTTTTAATTTAATGCAAAGAATTGGTAATATTGATGAAGATGAGATGTTTAACATTTTTAATATGGGAGTAGGTTTTGTGTTAATAGTAGATGAAGATACTCATTTAGACGTTGTAAAACTAATCAATAAAACAGATGAATATAATTCTTATTTAATTGGAGAAGTAACACAAAGTAATGAAAGTATTAGGTTAATAAATGGTTAATATCGCAATTTTTGCTTCAGGTAATGGTAGCAACTTTCAATCTATAGTTGACTCTTATAAACAAAATAAATTATTTGTAAATAAAATTATATTAATAACAAATCGTAAAAACTGTTATGCTTCGCAAAGAGCAATTGATAACAATATTAAAAATTATAATTTTTTATTAAGTAACTATAAAGATAAAAGAGAATATGAAGAAAGTATTTTGAAAGTTTTACAAAAGGAAAACATAAGTTACATATTCTTAGCTGGTTATATGACAATGATTACTGATATTTTAATTAATAAATTTAAAAATAAAATTATAAATATTCACCCATCATTGTTACCTAGTTTTAAAGGTAAAGACGCTGTGAGAGATGCATTAAATTATAAAGTATACTTAACAGGTTTTACAATTCATTATGTAAATGAAGAAATGGATTCTGGACAAATCATTTTTCAAAAAGAAGTAAAAGTATATAAAAATGATAATATTGACACTTTAAGATTAAGAATTCAAGAACAAGAACATATTTATTATTGGAAAATTATAAATAAAATAATTAAAGGAGAAGAAGTTTAATGAAGTATGCATTAATATCTGTATTTAATAAAAATAATTTAATAGAATTCGCTAATGAATTAATAAAATTAAATTACAAAATTATTAGTACCGGAGGTACTTATAACTATTTGTTAGAAAATAAAATTGAATCATTAAAAGTAGAAGAGCTTACTGGCTTTCCTGAAATACTTGATGGTAGAGTAAAAACATTGCACCCAAATTTATATGGTGGTATCTTATCAATAAGAAATAATAATATTCATAAAGAGCAAGTTCTTAAACATAAAATTAACTACATAGATATTATCGTTGTTGATCTTTATCCTTTTTTAAAAACTGTAAAGAATAAAAATAGCTCTCATGAAGACATTATTGAAAACATTGACATTGGTGGAGTTAGCTTATTGCGTGCAGGGGCTAAAAATTATAAAGATGTAATAACCATATCTGATATTAATGATTATGGTTTAATAATTTCTAAATTAAATAATAACTCTGTTGACGATAGTTTTAAATTAGAACTAGCACAAAAAGCCTTCTCACATACTTCATCGTATGATTCTTTAATAAATAATTACTTGTTTAAGAAATTAAATAAAGATTCACTTCCTGATATTTTAACATTATCTTACTCAAAAGTTGAAACTTTAAGGTATGGTGAAAACCCTCATCAAAAAGCGACTTTATATAAAGATGATTATTTTGAAGAGATATCATTAACAAATGCAGAACAACTTAATGGAAAGCAATTGTCATATAATAATTTATTAGATGCAAATAGCGCCATTAATATTGTAAAAGATTTAAATGATTTTACATGTATGGTTGGTATTAAACACTTGAATCCTTGTGGTGTTTCTATTAAAGGTAATGTTGAAGAGTTGTGAGATAAAGTTTTAGATAGTGATTCTATTTCAATCTTTGGTGGAATTGTTGCCACTAATCAAGTTATTAATAAAAATGTGGCAGAAAAAATGTCGAAAATATTTTTAGAAATTATAATAGCTCAAGATTTTGATAAAGAGGCATTAGAGATTTTAAGTAAGAAAAAGAACTTAAGATTACTTAAATTAGATTTTAAAAATAATAATATTAAAATAAATAAATACCAATACACTACAATTAACCAAGGTTTATTAGTTCAAGAAAAAGATTTATATAAACATAATATAAAAGATTGAAAAATAGTAACCAATAAAAAGTTAGATGAAAACGAAATGCTAGAAGCATACTTTGCTTATGTTGTAGTAAAACATGTTAAATCTAATGCCATTGCAATAACAAAACAATTCCAGACAATTGGTGTTGGTCCTGGTCAAATGAATAGAATAGGTTCTGCTAAAATTGCTCTTGAACAAGCTGGAAAAAAAGCAGAAGATGCTTTTCTATCTAGTGATGCATTTTTACCATTTAGTGATGTTGTAGAACTCGCGTCTAAATTTAAAATTAAAGCTATAATACAACCAGGGGGTTCATTAAAAGACCAAGAATCAATAGATATGGCAAATGAAAAAGGTATAGCTATGATATTTACTTCTGTAAGGCATTTTAAACATTAATGGAAAAACAAATAGTTTTAATACTTGGTAAAGGTGGTAGAGAACATGCTCTTGCAAGAAAGTGCAGTAAATCTCCACTATGTAAACAAGTTTATGTTATCCCCGGAAATGATGGAATGAAAAATTGTGCAACAGTAGTAAAAGATATTGATTATGAAAACCCTTTGAGTATTTTAAACTTTGCTATCCAAAATAAAGTAACTTTAACAATTGTTGGAGATGAGATGTTTCTTGAAAAAGGTGTTGTTGATCTTTTTGATAAAAACCAACTTAAGATTTTTGGTCCTACAAAAGAAGCCGCTAAAATAGAATCCTCAAAAATCTTTGCTAAAAATATTTTTGAAAAATATAATATTCCAACTGCAGACTTTATTGCAACTGATGATAAAGAAGTAGCTTTAAACTTTTTAAATCAAAATAAAAAATATCCAATTGTAATTAAAAATGATGGTTTAGCTAGTGGAAAAGGTGTATTTATAATTAATTCATTGATTGAGGCAAAGAATGTAATTAATAGTATTTTTGATGAAAATATCTTTAACAATGATAATTGTGGAGTTGTAATAGAGGAGTTTTTAGAAGGAAAAGAATTTAGTTTATTAGCAATTGTAAATAATAATTCATATTTAACATTACAACCAGCAAAAGATTATAAAAAAATATTTGATAACGATTTAGGAAGTAATACTGGTGGGATGGGTTGTTATACTCCTGTAGATTATGTAACTAAAGACATTATAAATTTTTGTAATAAAGAGATAATCGAAAAAACTATAAAAGCCCTTAAAAATGAAGGTATTAATTATAAAGGAGTACTTTATGCTGGATTAATGCTTACAAATAATAATGAAGTTAAAGTAATCGAGTTTAATAGTAGATTTGGTGATCCTGAAACTGAGGTATTAATGCCAGCTATGAAAAGTGATTTAGTAGAGGTAATATTAAACATTTTAGATGAGAATATATTAGAAGTTAATTGACATAATGAAAACTTTGTTGGTGTAACAATAGCTAGTGAAGGTTATCCTGGAGATTATAAAACAAATATAAAAATTGCAAATAAGAATAAATTGATTAATGACGAATTTATTTATCATATGGGAACCAAATACAATGAAAAAAATGACTTTTTTGAAAGTAATGGTGGACGAGTACTATTTATAGTGAATAAAGATATTAATAAATCAAGTTGCATTAATAATCTATATAAAAAGATAGAAGACTTTAATTTTAATAAATTTTATTATAGAAAAGATATAGGAAAATAAAAAAAAGAGTAAAATCAAATTGTAGTGGAGTTTTTTATGAAAAAAAGTTTTATAGTAGTAATATTTACATCAATAATGGTAAATTTATTTGTTACCGTTTTTGGTGCTACTTCAAATAACTTATATAATGAAAACCCAGTTAATGAAAGTATTAACTATATAAACTCCAAAACTAATGAAAAAAACTATAAATATATAGATAAAGAATATTATAGTAATAACCCAAAAAACTTAGTCTGAGCTGGAAAAGCTTTGCAATATTTCTTGTATAAACATTCTAATATTAATGATCTTGAATACATTAATAAATTAGTTAATAACTTAGGATATGATCAAGACAAAGGATTAGTCTTTAGAATGAATATTGTAGCAAGTACAGTTGTTGTTTCATTAGAAGGAATGACATCTTATAATAATTTTTTTTCTGAGTCTTTTATAAAATGGTTAACTGATTTAGATAGTCAAAAAAACTTTTCTTGAGAATTATTAAATTATTTTTTTATAAATATATATGATTCACTAAAATCTAAGGCTAGTGGTTTTTTTGATTTTAAAAAAATACAATCAATTATAAATGATGATTTTAAACAACATTCAGCAAATTTGATTTATGATTTAAAATCAGAAAAACTAAGTAATAGTCTAACATATCAAGATTTGTTATATAGTGATGATCTTTTTGGCATGATAAATTTTAATGATAATGATTATCCTTATTTACAAAATGCTCTTTTATCAGCAGCAAGTTTTTCTTCTAATAATAATGAATTAGGTTTATCTAGATCTTATATAAATTCTAAAAGCACAGCAGAATATAATTTAAATCATGTTTTCTGTAAAAATAATGATAGTTGCATTAACTATGATTCATTTAAAAAGTTTAATAATTATTATTATAAGAAAGCAAGTAATAAGTCAGTTTTAAGTTTTAAAAGTTTATTAACTGAAAATAAAAAGTTTGAATCATTTGATGAATTAGATACTTTTTATAAAAATCATACAAACAACAAGAGAAAATATCCTGGTTCTAATATAACATTGAGCATTTCCATCTCTGAACTTAGCAAACTTTATAATTGAACTGAAGAAAAAATAGATTATTTTAAAACCTCTATTTTAAATTGCTTCAATTGTATTTTTAAAATAACTAATATTGAAAATTGTAATGATTCTTTTGAATATGCAATATTAGGCATTATATTTTCCCAGGATAATCCCCTAAATATACAGTCTAATTATATGAATAATGAATATTCTGAAAGTTATACTGGTGTTTCATATATAAAAAGTAGATTTAATAGTATTTATGAATCAGTTGGTTATAGTTATTTAATAATATCTGGTGACAGTTTAAATAGATACTCAGATGACATAAATAATCATGATTTTAAAAATGGTATATATAGTGGTTCTAATATTTTTTCAAGCTTTTTTGATGGTTTTGGAAGAGTTTTAGGATTTTATCTTGGTAGAACAGAAGATGGCGCAAATTATTTAAGAAGCTCATTTGAAGAGTCTTCTTTTAAAATGAATAATTCAACTCTCTATAAAGGAAGTATTTTAGGATGAAATAAATCTTCTGGAGAGGCAGCAGAGAGTTTAACTAGAAGTATTCTATTAGCAATTTATTTATTTATAACATTTATTTGCTTAATAATAATTGTCATCATTTCTAGTTTCTTAATAGCTCATTTTATTAAAAAAGCAAAAAATAAAGATAAAACTGCATTTAAAAAATAGTTTGTTCATTATAAAATAAAATGCTACACATAATGTGTAGTTTTTTGCAAATTAATTTTTAAAAAATAGTTATATAAACCTATAAATATTATATAATCTAACTTGGTGAAAGAGGTGATAATCAATGAACATTCCGCTCGAAAATTCAGACGTACATTCCCGATGAAATGTTATTGATTATCTAACCTTACTTAGATAAATCAGTAACAATTTAATGTTTTATTAAATATTAGATTGGAGAGATTATGAAAAAAATAATTAAGACTAAAGTCAAAAAAGAAGTAACTCTCACAAACTATGTAAAATTAGATCATAAAGAATTATTGAAGAAAATAGATTCAAATCAATTTGGATTAAGTGAAAAACAAGTTGAAGAGAATAGATTAAAATATGGTGAAAATAAATTAAAACAAAAAAAACTAAATGTTTTTTTAACATTCATAAAATCTTTTTTAAGTCCTTTTAATATTATATTAATAATTATTGATGCTTTTAGTTTTTACTCATATGCAAGTGAAGATGGAGATAAGTTCGACTTAATAGGAGCTTTGCTAGTATTATTCATGATTGTATTAAGTGGTACTATTTATTTCGTTCAAGAAATACGTTCTCATTTAGTTATAAAAAAAATGCTTACTGAAAGTAGACAACAATCTAAAATTATTAGAGATGTTGATTTTAATTTCAAATCAGTTGATAATGCAAATTCAATTAAGCTAATTAAAGAAGCAGAACATATTGATAATGATGAAATTGTTTTTGGAGATTTAGTATACTTTTCAAATGGTGATCTAGTACCTGCTGACACTAGAATTATATGATCAAATAACCTATACTTAAATCAATCTTCACTTACTGGTGAATCATTTCCTATTCAAAAAAAGGACACACACAATTCTGATAAAAATGAGTATCTAGAATATGAAAATATTTGTTATACAGGTACTGAAGTTGTATCTGGTAGTGGTTTAGGAATTGTTGTTGCAACAGGTGAGAATACATATTTTTCACTTATTGATAAAAAGGTAAAAGAAAAGAGACCTAAAAGCTCTTTTGAAAAAGGAATCAAAAAAGTCATTTTCTTCCTTATAGCATTTATGTTAGCTGTTACTCCAATAGTTTTTATAGTTTATGGAGTAAGACCAGGTGATGTAGATAATAAATGATTTAATGCAACATTGTTTGCGATTGCTGTTGCAGTTGGTTTAACACCAGAAATGTTACCAATTATTGTAACTTCTAACCTTTCAAGAGGTTATTCAAAAATTAAAAAAAATAATGTAGTAGTTAAAAATTTAAATGCTGTACAAAATATAGGAGCAATTGATATATTATGTACTGATAAAACTGGAACAATTACAAGTGGTGAGATATCACTTGATAAAACATTAACATTTACAAATCAAAAGTCTGAAGAAACAATCGAGAAAATTTTATATTTAAATAGTTATTATCAATCTGGTTTTCAAAACCCTATTGATCAAGCTGTTTTATTAAGCAAAAAAATTAAAGTACCTAATTTAGATGGGTATGAAAAAGAATGAGAAGTTCCATTCGACTTCCAAAGAAAAATTTTATCTGTTATTTTAACAAAAAATGATCAAAAAGAAATTTTTACAAAGGGTGCTGTTGATGAAATCTTAAAAGTATGTAACCGTATTAACATCAATGGTGAAATTGTTGAAATTACAGATGAGCATAAAACTAAAATAATTGATAAGAGTCATGAGTTAAATCAAGAAGGTTTTAGAGTAATTGGAATTGCTCACAACGTTCTTGAAGATGAAGATATTGAAGATGATTTAGTATTTTATGGTTATGCTACATTCTATGATGAACCAAAAAAAACATCTAAAGAAATCATTAAAAAGTTAGAAATAAAAGGAATAACAACAAAAGTTCTAACAGGGGATAGTGAAATTATAACAAGATCAATTTGTAAAAATGTTGATTTTAAGATAACAAAATTATATACAGGAAAACAAATAGAAGAAATGGACCAAGAACAACTTGAAAAAGCTGTAAGAGAAGCAAATGTTTTTGTAAAACTTAGTCCAATACATAAAACAATAATAATTGAAACTTTAAAAAAATTAGGTCATGTTGTTGGTTTTATGGGTGATGGTATAAATGACGCACCTGTGTTAAGAGAATCAGATATTGCAATTTCATTTGCTGATGCATCAAACATTGCTCAAGAAGCAGCAGATATGATATTAATGGGTGAATCTTTAATGGCAATTGATTCAGCAGTTACAGAAGGAAGATATAGTCTTGCAAATATATTAAAATATATTAAAGTGACTATTGCTTCAAACTTTGGTAACGTTCTAAGTGTTTTAGTTGCGTTATTTTTAACAACAGTTGAACCTATGCAACCATTACATCTATTATTACAAAATTTATTATATGATATAGTAATGTTTGCTTTCATATTTGATAAAGTAGATCAAAAGTTTCTTGCTAAACCTAGACCATTTACAACTAAGAATATGATTTGGTTTGCTTTAATAAACGGTCCTGTTAGTTCAATATTTGATATATCTACATTCTTAGTATTATTGTATGGATTTACTAATAAGGTCGGTGTAATTCCTGGAATTAATGTTGATGATAATCTACTTTACAATAATTCAAAAGAGATGTTTAATGCAAGTTGGTTCCTAGTCGGGTTAATGACTCAAACAGCAGTTATGCAAATGTACAGAACTGAAAAAATACCATTCATACAATCAAGAGCTTCTTGACAAGTTAATGTATCAACAGTATTTGTTTGTTCAATGGCTATAATAGTTCCATATACACCAATTAATGAAACTGTTAAAATGGCTACACCACCATTAGAATTTATGCCTATTGGTATTGGTTTTGTTCTTGCATATATTTGTTTAGCACAAACAGTAAAATTAGGATACATAAAATTATTTAAAGAATGATTATAAAAAGGTTTAATACCTTTTTTTTATTTTATAATAGAATTATGATTAAAATGAATCAACTCAATAAAAAGCATGAAAGACAGTTTAGAATAAAAAACACACTCTATAATTGACGGAATATGTTTAATGAAAACTAAGCATTCTCATTAAAAAAAATCTTATAGTATAGAAGTCTAACTAAAACTCTTACACATAATTTATTATTTGTTTTATAGTAATTTACTTACAATTATTTATCATACTTTATTTAATATAAAATTATTTATAATTTAATACAAAATAAGTCATTTTAATTTACATTAATTAATCTTAATTACTTTAAGCAAACAATTAATAATAATTAATACAAAAGTCACTATATCCAACTTTAAAAAATCTAACACCTTTTGATTTTTCAATTAAACTTAGCCACCGTTTTTTTAATGCATTTTATTGGTTTTTTGCATCTATGATTAATTAAAGAATTAAGATTTATTACTCACGTGTGATAATTGCAAATTAATTAATGTAAACTTTAATTATGAAAGAAAATGAAAGAAACACACTTCTTATCTTATTAAATCTATGTTACGAACATTATTCGAAAAAAAACATAATGTTTTATGGTTCGGGCCTTTCTCTAAATTTTAATGTTATTGATTGGCGTGGTTTTATAAATAAATTATTAAAGGATTTAGAATGTTTTATTAGTAATGAAGAAATTTCAGATGAAAGCATTTCTCTATTAAATGACTTAAAAAGTTTAAAAACACGTCTTAATAATAAACAAATTGACATAATTTATGCTCTAGATTGACTATATTATTTTTTAAAAATTAATAAGGATGGATTAGATAATATAAAATATTACAAAATAGTCAAAAAATCCTATCTGAAATATTTTAAGTTTCAAAATAATACACAAAAACTAAATAACCTTAATATATTGAATTTGGTTCAAAAACTTAGTGAAAAAGTTATAACCACAAACTATGACGATATTCTTCTAATTAATAAAAGCGAACAAGAAAAAAACTTTATAACCAGTTTTTGAAGTAATGATACAAATTTTTTAGAAAGTGAGCAGTTTTACATATCATTGCACGGGAGCATAGTTGAGGAATATTTTAAGGAAAATAATAAATCGAATATTTGAGAAGCAGAAGGAAATACTTTCTCAATCATTGACTCTTTAACATCCTTTGTTAATTGTTATATGGTTGAAGAATCAAAAGTAAACATATTTTTAAAAAAGTTAATAAAGCGATTATTTAAAAAAGAAGAAAATCTAATTTTTTTTGGATATAGTTTTAATGATTATTTATTAGGTAAAAAGCTTATTGAAGAAGTGGATATGTATACTTATAAAAATAAACCCTTTGAAAAAAAATTCACTATTTTTCAGGACGATATTGACCATTATTTAAAAAATACTTATTTAAATAAAAGTTTAGGTTCTGATAGAAGTGTATCTCTTTTAGAGAGAGATTACATTGGTTATGTATTTTTCAGCGACATTATAGAATTAAAAAATGCAATATTTGATTCAGAAAGTATAAATCTCTTTAATGATAAGCTAACTCTAAAAAAATCTATAAATGGTAAACTTTTAAGTTTTGAAAAAAAAATAGAATCATATGATATAGTAGATAAAAATAAATTTTTATCTAACTTTTTAGACAATTTAAAAGAATTTGATGATTTAAAAAAACTTTTTTATAATAATATAATAGAAGATATATTTTGTATTATTGATAAAAATATGTACAAAGAAAAAATTAAACAATTATACCAATATATTAATAAAAATATAATTGATAATTTTTATAAAAAAATATATAAAGATACTTGCATTTACGAAATCTGCGATTATGATTATCTTGAGTTATTTTTCAAATACTCAATTAAAAAAGATGAAATAGATAAAAAAAATTATGCATTATTTTTATATTCAATAATAGAAGTTTATAAAATGGAATTAAACGAAAAAAATGAAGTTATAGAAGAATTCTTTAATCATATAGACTATATAGATTGTTTAAAAGAGCTTAATAATTATGCAATTAAATTTATTAAATTTAAAAAATTTATAGTAGATAATTATTCCGGTGTAAGCATTAAAATAAAAGAGTGAGGACAAAAAAAAGATGATCAGAACATTTAATAAAAAAATTATTAATCTTGTTTTGCAATTTCAATATGACATTGATGTTAACGATATTGAAAAAATATATAAACAAATTAACTTTATAAAAGAATGAAACAATAATTTTAATTTTATTGATAATACTGTGGGTTCTTTTGAAAATGAAGATAACCAAACCACATTTTTGTTGCTATACACATTTTTAAGGTATTGTAATAAAAATAAACAAAGTGAATTTTTAAGTGATAATCTTATCTTGGAACTTAAAACCAAATTTATATGATTGACACAAAAAAGCATTGATCAATTTTCAAGAAAAGAAGTTACGTTGAATTTGATACTAAACATGGGCCAAAATGAAGATATGATTATTGATAACAATTTTTTGTATCTAAATATAGATAACTTAAAAAAATTTAATTATAACGAAGAAATTTGTACTAAATTAATTGAATGTTTTATTAATTTAAAACAATATAAAAAATTAGTAACTTTTTGCAAAGAGGATTATAATTATAGTAATTGTCCTAGCAATTTAAATGATTTATTCGAAATTTTATTTTACCATTCATATAAAAAAAGTAAAAAATTAAAAGAGTTATTAATATTAAAAAAAGATGCATTTTATAGTAAGAGATTTTTTTATATTATTTTAGCCATTGATAGTACAGATGAAAACAAAAACATTTTTAATAACATTTTTAATAATAACACTGATAGGCAAACAATAAAGTATGATTTGATTTATCTAAATATAATTCTAAGTAAATTTGATATTAAAGAACTTGAAAGTTTTATAAAAAATGAATATGATCTGAATAATAAAATAAATGAAAATCTTATAACTAATTGAATAAGTATATTTATAACTATTTATGAGAAATATAATGGTGAAATAAAAGCATTTAAATCGCAATGGGTTGATAAGTTTTTAACAAATAAAAAAAATAAAAATAAATATTGTAGTGTATCAAAAATTTATAATAACGAATATGAATCGCCAAATCCATTTTTATTTACAAATCAAGTTACTTTTTTAAAGTCTGAAGAAACATATCAACAAACAAAACTAAATTATTTAAAAACCTACAATAATATTGAAAAGTACTTGTTTTTATTTGAAGATTTTGTCCGAATTTTAAAAAAAGATTTTTATTCTTTTCAGGATTTTATAAAATTAGTCTTGAATTTAAAAAAAACGGCATGAAATTTCTCGAATATTATTAATATAAATATTTTTGAAGAGGATATTGATCAACTTTTAAAATTTTTTAATTTCAATAAAAATTACTTAAAGGACTTAGAAAACTTTAATAATTTATTTATAGCTTTTTTTAAAAGTTTAGAGTCTGCTGAAAATTGCAAAAATAATTTAATTGAGTTCAATAAAAAATACAGAGATTTAAATAATAAACTCGAAATAAAAGATATAGAAACTTTTTGGAAGGAATTTAATAATTGTTTCAATTTAATAAATATTAAAAAGGAATTTAAAATATTCATTCTTGAACAAATTGGTTTTGAAGTTATTGAGGACACTATAAAAATTATTAAATACTCTGATTTTAAAAAATGAAACTTTTGTTTGAATAAACAATATAACGATTTAATTAGTAATATAAAATCTTTATTAGAAAATAACGATGAGCTTAACAAACTTGATATTATTAATCAAAATTTAAAATTATTTTCAATTCTTTCAAATGTAATTATACCTAATAATGTGTATGTACTAAATCATAGTTTATTATTCGATCAAAAAAAGAATTTTATTCAAAATTATTTTAAAAATCACATTAATGAAGATAAAAAAATTTTTTATATTTTATATTTTATTAAAACCGCGCTTCTCTTTAATTATAGATACATTTTATATAATTTTGAACATATAAAAAATGTTTTTAACATAAAAGAACTTTTTAATTATATTAAAACCAATTATAAAGAAGTTGTTACCATCAAAAGAGACTCCTTAAATAAGTTCGAATCAAGCGAATTAAAAATCGGTGTTGTAGATGAAATTGATTCAGTATATTTAACAGATACATTTATAAATTACTTTATGTTTTTTCAAGACCAAAAAGAAAGTTATAGCTTTTTTGAAAACGAATTTTATAATTTAAATAGAAATTATAAACACTCATTGATATTAATTAATAACATCAATTTTGATATAAACACATTCTTGAATTATGAAATTAAAAATGCAAATAATTTGTATGAAAATTGAAGCAAAATTTCACAGACATATCTAAAATTTGTAAAAATGCTAGTTTATGAAAAAAACATTGATGATGAAAAATCTTATTTTATTAACGCTCTTGAAAAAGATGAAATAAATAAATTTTATATACAAGAAGAAAAATATTACTTATATAATTGAGATGCATTAAAGAAAGCTGAGGCAAAACTGATATATTTAAATTGTTCAATAATATTTAATAAGGAAAACAGACTTTTTGAGCATTATAAAAGTAACTATAAAGAAGCAGTTAATATAATGGATTATCTTAAAAACAAGGAGAGATTTTATTTTTTTAAAAATCTAGATATTTGATCTAAAAAAATTAATAAATTAAAAGAAAGAATGCTTTTATTAAAATAACTTTTAAAAAAAGTTTTAATAATAACTTATTTGTAAATTTTATATGGAAAAATATAGATATAGATATTTTCTTTTAAAAATTTAAAATACATTACATAATTGATTTTATATAATCTTGCAGATTATTTTAGAAAATAGTTATACCATAATAATTAATATTCAATTAAACCTTATATAATTAGTAGGTCAACCAATCATTAATATAAATCTATTGTGGTTTTTTTTCATGATATTGGAAGACTTTATGCATAAAAAAATATTTACTTGACATTTATGGTTTTCTAAATATAATTGAATGGTCTCTTTTCTTAAAAATTTTTAAACTACAATATATTATTCTCATCTTTTTTTATTTTATTGATTATCAGATATTGGATTAATAAAGTATAAAAAAGGAAAAATAAGAAAATAAAAAAGATGAAAGTTTATTTCACACCTGACTCAAGTGAGTGTGGTAAATTTCATGTTGAAGAGTTTACAATTACGTTTATCATTTATAAATTAAAAAAGTACTTTTTTAAAAATAACGGCTAAAAATAACTAGTTGGATTGGAGAAGCAAAGAAGAGACATCATTAACATTAAAAACTTTATATTAAGATGTATCTAAAACGTTTGAAGAGTTTGTAATTTTATTTATTATATTATTAAACAAATGTTATAAAATTAGTTAGATTCTTTACAATGCCCTAATTTAGCAAAATCTTTTTAGAAGATAGCAAATTTTAAATTATAAGAATTTTTACTGAAACTTTTTTAATACAAGAGTTTTAAAAAGATTATAAAAAAAACTACTGAATGGAGAAGTTACAATTAAAGAAAAATGAGCAGAAGCAAAAAATAAAGACAGCTTTTAAATATCACATGACTTATATAAGTAAAGAAATTGCTACTGATATTATAGTAAATAATGAAGTTTAAAATTTTTAATAAGATCTCCTGAAGTTTTAGTTAGTAGATAGCGTTGGTAAAACTATTATAAAAATTTGCAATCTTTGTTTAATTATTTTAGATAAGAATCAAGATAAACTTAACTTTCACAAATTGTTTATTAATATTGTTGCGACAATTATAAATTATATAAATCAGAATATTATTTTTTAAATACTAATTTTTTTTTATATTCTTGAGTTTAAACTATAGAATCAATCAATTATCAGTATCTTTAAAGCTTTTACTTGGATAGCAAATATTACTTAAAACTATATCTAGTTTTTTTAACTTTACTCAATTCTGTTAATAAATATTAAATATATTAGATAATTAGCGCTTTTATATTATTTTTCATTATTTTTATCAATAACTCTTTTAATTTACCCATACTTTAAAAATTTTATTAAATTAATTATATTAAATAATATTAGAAGTATAATTTTGAATGTAAAAACCAAATTAATCGCATTATTGTTGTTAAAAAAAGTTTATCTAGTATATTTATCGAATATAAATTTAGAAATCTAAGTGATATAAATTTATTATAAATAAGGATATAATTACTTAATAATTAGCAGGGACATTTTAGCTTATTATTCATATTTTTTTATTTATGAAAAATTGTTTGACAAAAACAATTATGTCAATATAGTATAATATTTGTAAATAGACATTTAAGAGGTAATAATGGAATATTCACATAAATCGATAGAAAAAAAATGACAAAAATTTTGAGAAGAAAATAAAACTTATAAAACTACTGAAGGTAAAGAAAAAAAAGCTTATATTCTTGACATGTTTCCATATCCAAGTGGAGCTGGATTACACGTAGGACATCCAAAAGGATATACTGCAACAGATGTTTTTTCAAGAATGAGAAGATCACAAGGTTATGATGTATTACATCCAATAGGATGAGATGCGTTTGGTTTACCAGCTGAACAGTATGCTCTTAAAACTGGTAATGATCCAAGAGAATTTACAGATAAAAACATCATAATATTTAGAGAACAATTAAAAAAACTTGGTTTTAGTTATGATTATGAAAAAGAAGTTAATACTAGTAATCCTAATTATTATAAAATTACGCAATTTATATTCCAACAACTTTATAAAAAAGGGTTAGCTGAAATCAGAGAAGCAAATGTCAATTGATGTGAAGGTTTAGGAACAGTTCTTGCAAATGAAGAGGTTTTAAATATAAATGGTAAAATGGTTTCTGATATTGGTGGATTTGAAGTAGTTAAAAAACCAATGAAACAATGAGTTTTAAAAATAACTCATTACGCAGATAGATTATTAGAAGGTCTTGAGGACCTTGATTGACCAAAGTCTGTAAAAGAGTTACAAAAAAACTGGATAGGTAAATCTGAAGGAATTGTAATAGATTTTGTCAATGAAAAAAATAATATTAGTATACCTGTCTTTACAACTAGACCTGACACAATTTATGGAGTTACTTATATTGTTTTAGCCCCAGAGAACGATTTAGTTTTAAAGTTAGTATCTGAGGAACAAAAAAAGGAAGTATTAAATTATATATCTGAATCTGCAAAAAAAACTGATGTTGAAAGACAAGATGATTCAAAAGATAAAACAGGTGTTTTTTTAGGTACTTATGCAATAAACCCTATAACAAATGAAAAAACACCAATTTATATTGCAGATTATGTATTAAATGACTATGCAACTGGTGCAGTTATGGCAGTGCCTGCTCATGATACAAGAGATTGAAAATTTGCAAATAGTTTAGGTTTAAAAATTAAATTTGTATTAAAAACAGATGATATGTCTAAGGCATTTGTCGGAGAGAGCTCTTATATAAATTCACCTCTATTAAATAATGTTAGTAATAAAAAAGAAGCTTTTAATATCATATTAAAAGAGTTAGAAAACCTAAATAAAGGTTATAAAAAAACTAATTACAAACTAAGAGATTGATTATTTTCAAGACAAAGATTTTATGGTGAACCCTTCCCAATACTATTCACTGAAGATAATAACATTGCATTAATAGACGAAGAGGACTTACCACTAGAACTTCCTAAAACAGATTATATTAAACCATCAAATACTGGAGAATCACCACTTGCAAATATTAGTGATTGAGTTAATACAACTTATAAAGGAAAAAAAGTTAGAAGAGAAACAAATACAATGCCCCAATGAGCAGGTTCTTGTTGATACTATCTTGCTTATATTTTAACAAAATCTCCAAATAACTTAATAGATATCAAATCAGAAGAAGCAATGGAGTTATTTAAAAAATGATTACCTGTTGATTTATATATCGGAGGTCAAGAACATGCGGTATTGCACTTATTATATGCAAGATTTTGACATCAAGTATTATTTGATATTGGTATAGTTCCAGTTGCAGAACCTTTTCAAAGATTAATAAATCAAGGTATGATATTAGCTGATAACGGTGAAAAAATGAGTAAATCAAAAGGTAACGTAATAAATCCTGATGAAATTATTGAATCACACGGTGCTGATACATTAAGACTTTATGAATTATTTATGGGACCATTAGAGGCTTCTCTTCCTTGAAGTTACAAAGGTCTTGATGGTTCAAGAAAATGAATAGATAGAGTTTATAGAATGATTGAAACTTTTGAACTAACAAGTTCAAATAATGGTAATTTAGATTTCATATATAACGATGTTGTGAAAAAAGTAACCAATATGTTAGAAGATTGTAAGTTTAATACAGCGATTTCTCAATTAATGGTATTTGTAAATGCTGTTTACAAAGAAAAAACACCTATTTATAAAAACTATATTGAAAAATTTCTTGTAATGTTTTCTGCTTTTTGCCCTCATATAGCTGAAGAACTTTGAGAAAAAATAGGAAATAAACCAAGTATATATGCACAATCTTGACCAATTTTTGACGAAAACAAATTAGTTATTAATAAAGCGGTTGTTGCTATTCAAATAAATGGTAAACTTAAATCCACTGTTGAAGTTAAAATAGGAACTGAAAAAGAAGTTCTAATAAGTTTAGCAAAAAAAACTATTGAAAAACAACTTCAAGGAAAAAATATTATTAAAGAAATTGCAGTACAAGATAAAATAGTAAATTTTGTAGTTAAATAAGCCCGTAATTTATTATGGGTTTTTTCTATATTTATCCCTTTTATTATAATTTGTTATAATTAGATTATTATTGCAAGATGGGTGAAAATATGTCTAGTTTCATTGAAAATACAGAAAATAAAGAATTAGTTTTAGATTTTTCATTTATGCAAAATGTTAAATTTAAAGATAACATTGCTGGTTTAGACAGCATCATCGAGCATTTAGAAATTAGCGGAATTAAGAATTATAATGATTTTATTAAATTATTAAAATCATCTATTGTTAAACAATCATTTATTTGTATGATTGATGATAAAGCAAGATCTTTATCTAATAGTAATAAGAAAACTTATGACGGTATAATAAGAATTGAATTTGATAGTTATAATCAGTCTTTATTTGAAAAGGGAAATTATTTAGGTTTTTTTGTCAACATAGATCCACTTGATGCTAGCCTTACAATTTCATCTATATTTATCACAAGATTAAAACCCATTGCTCAAGATTTTGAAACTAAAATTGGTGAAACAAAGTTAATAGTATTAAAGCATAAAAATCAAATAAGCACTGATGAAATTTTAAGAAGAAATATCTTAAACTCATCAACAATTCTACAAGTAGGTAAATTAGTTTCAAAATTTGAAGAGGAAAAAACTAAATGGTTAGAGTATCTTAATTTCTGCGAAGATTTATTAAAATTGCAAAGAAAAAACTCGCTACCATATCTAGGTGCTGATACAATTGAGGTTATAAAAATAGATAAAAGCAACTTTCAAAGCGTGCTAAATAACTATAAATTAAATACAATTCAATCCAAAAGCTTCATATATTGTAAATTAGAAGCACTAAGTTTAGTAGAAAATTTAAATGTTAACTATGACCTTGTTAAGGTAGTTAGTTTTGATATTTTAGTAAAAGATTATAACGTATTAAAAAAAATAAAAAAAGTTCAAGATTTGTATGTTTTACCTCTATCTTTTAACAATAACATTCAAAACATTCATATTATTTACGAAAATATTGAACTACTTTTTGACTTTGAACTGATCGAAAACAGTGACCAACAAAAAATAATACCTTTACAATTAATGCTTGGAGTTAGTGAAGAATATGTTTCATTAGAATCATATTGAAAAGCAAAAAAAAGTATAGTATTTGGAAGTATAAAAGTACTTGAAAATTATTCTGAAAAGTATCAAAAAGAATTAACAGATTGAAAAGTTCATTGTATAAATTTTGAAGTTCCATATGATACTGATTTAGAGTATTTTAATATAAGAAATAATATAGATTATTTAAACTCAGGTTATATTTCTTATTTGGGTGTAGGAGATGATGTCTTGATAGAAAGATCAAGACAAGTTTTAAAAAGAATTTCAGAAGGTAATACTAAAAATCCGTATTTAATTAATTATTTATTTAATACAAAGCTAATTGAGTTATCTGAAACCAATGATGATTTAATTATTAATGATAAAGATTTTTATTTTGCATTAAATGATGAGCAAAAAGAGGCTGTTAGTAAAGCGCTTGCTTGTAAAGATGTATTTATACTTCAAGGACCGCCAGGAACCGGTAAAACACAAGTTATTAGTGAAATAGTTTATCAACTTGCAAAAAATAATAAAAAAATATTATTATCTAGTCAAAACCATGAAGCTATAAAAAATGTAGTTGATAGATTACCTATTGACCCTAACATCAATAAAGTTAGACTTATTAACCAATTAAATATTAAGTCAAGTGCTGCAAATAACTTTTCACCAGAAAGAGTTGTTTATAATTATTACAGATCTATTGCAAAAAAAATTTTTGATGAAACAAATCAGAATGAAGAAACTCTAAATGAGTTTACTGAATTAAAAATAAAGTTAGAAAAGCTTTTGTTAACAGAAAAAAGATTTCACAAAGATAATAATGATATAAGAAATATAAAAAATGAAATTAATAATATTGATAAAAAACTTCAAGAAATTAGTTCTACTTATATTACAAACAAAAGTGATTTAAGAAATATAAAAGAAGATATTTTAAACATTGACATAATTATAGACTCGTTAGAAAACTATTCATTTGATGCAGTAGTTAACTTTTCAGAATATTTAATTGAATTTTTTAATAAAAGTTTGAAAAAAGAAATTACAAATTTTATTATTTTACATACTTCTATAAATATAGACTTTGATAATATGAATAACTTTTATAAAATATTATCTATGACAAATCATGAAGTTGTTTTAAACAACGACATATTTAGTAGCATTCAAGAATCAAAAGCACTTATTGAAAGTTATAAAAGAAGTTATGATTTAGAACTGGCTATACAAGAAGAAAGTAGATTAAATGGACTTTATCAAATTATACAGAGTGATCAAAAACTTAAAACGTTATTAGATTTATATACTTTAATAATTGAAAGTTTAAAAATAGAAAAAGAAAATCTTTTAAACAATTTAAAGAGTTCAACTGTAAATAAGGAAATACAAGTTGAAAAAAATAAATTAGAAGTTGATAGAAATAAATTGTTAGTAACACTTAATAAAATAAATGATAGTTTAAATTCAAATACAAAGTATTTAAGAGATACAATTAAATTTTTTAATGAAAAATATGATACAAACTTGGTATTAACTGATGTAGATTTAGAAAGTAATATAGAATCTGAACTAAATAAAGTTCAACAAAAAATAAAAGATAAAATTACAAGAAGCGAAAATAATTCTAACTTATATAAAAGTATTGTAAAATATCTAAAAACAAATTATTTAATTGATGATGATTTTTCTTATGACTTACCAACTTTAAACTTTACACAACAAATGTTTGCTGAAGGAAAAAAGTATACACAAACTATTTTAAATACTTTAGTAAATATTTATGCCATGACATTAACATCTGCAAATATATTTAGATATAAGAAAGATTTAGTAGCAAAAAAAATAGGGTTAGAAGAAATAAACTTAAAAACATTAGATGTTGATTTTGTTATTATAGATGAAGCATCGAAAGCAACACTACTAGAAATATTAATGCCATTAATATATGGTAAAACTCTTATATTGGTTGGAGATTATAGACAACTACCTCCATTATTAAAACTACAATCTAGTGATGTTGATGAAGTTAATAATTATTTTAATAAAGATTATAGTTATTATGATATGAGTGAGTTACTAAATGAATCGATTTTTAAAAAATTAATCTCTGCAAAAAACAATTCAATAACAACTATGCTTAAAAAACAGTACAGAAGTACAAGACAAATTATGGATGTTGTTAATAATTTTTATGAAAACTCATTAATAGTTGATGAAGATGTGAGTGAATTAAAAAAACATGATTTAATTATTTATAATAAAAATAATGAAACTATTATAAATCCGAATAACTCTGTTTATTGAATAGATTCAACTAATGATCAAAACAATAATATATTTTTTGAACAGTCTGAAGAATACTCAACAAGTTTATTTAATGAATTAGAAATTCAACTAACTAAAGAAGTTCTAAATAGATTAGAAGAAAGTTTAAATAAACAAAACAAACTTAAAAAACCAAAAGTTGCTATAATTAGTTTCTATGCTTTACAAGTTAATAAGCTAAAAAGATTAATTAAAACAAAAAGCTTTAAAAATTTTGAGTTAACAATTAATACAGTTGATGATTTTCAAGGTAAAGAAGCTGATTATGTAATTGTAAACCTTGTAAGAAATCCAGAGAAACTTTCATTAAATAATGGAAGAGAGTTTTTAAAAAAGTATGAAAGAATTAATGTTGCTTTTTCTAGAGCAAGAGAATTATTAATAATCGTTGGGGCAGAAAGAGTTGTAAGAGATGTTATGGTTAAGATACCAAAAATAAATGACCCTGATATTTATGATAGTAAAGAAGTTTATATGGATATAATTAATATGTTAGATATAAAGTCTTGTTATTTAAAAACAAATGATGTTTTAGGAGATTAGTATGTTATTTGACAAAATTGAAATTTTATATGAAAAATATTTTTTACCTATAAAAATAAAGTTCTCTGAAAGCAGAAAGCCAACATTTATAGAATTTTTAGTTTTGTCAATTATTTTAGATTATAAAAATACATCTGAAACTTTAAAAAATATTTTAGAAAATGAGTTTGAAATTAAAAATCAAGTTTTGTTTGAAAAAGCATTAAGAGATTTAATAAACTTTCAAATAATACAGTTTAAGGAATTAACATTAACTATTGGTGAAACAAATACTAATATACCAATTGGTAGTTTTGTTATAAAAGAGGAAGTAAAAAAAACATTTAATAATGATGATTTTATTATTTCAAATAATAATAAGTTCTATGATATTAAATATTTTTATGATCCTATTCAAAATGATAGTAAAGCAATTAAAGACATTGATTGATTAAAAAAAATTCCTAAAGCTAAACTAAGTTATAAAATAAAAAATACTTTTTTAAATAAAGAATATTTTAATAAAAATTTAATGATAGAAAAAACACTTCAATTTTTTAATAATAACTCAGATATAATCGGGTTAAAACCAAAAATATTAGATATTGTTACTTCAGAACAGCAAGAAATAAAAGATTTCAATCTTTTAAATAAGTTGATAAAAAAAGATCAGATTGCAATTGAAACATGTTTAGAGATAAATAATGATGGAGATTATAAACTTTTAATAGAAAATGATTCTTTACAACTATATATCGAAAAAAATCAAGAACTAAAAAAAGAATTTGTAAAAGATATTTTAAAACAATATAAATCCAGTTTAGAAAATATTTTTTCAGTTGAAAATAATTTACCTAGTAGTGAAAATTTCTTTTATGAAGTTGATTTAATATCAAACATTAATATTAACTCAAACTGAAATTTACTATTAATAAATGATCAACACATTTATTCACAAGCTGACTTTTTTAAAAATAAGGAATTAACTAGAAACATTGAGTTTGTTATTTTTTACAATTCCAAAAGAAATAGCAACGAAGTATCATTTATTGATAACAAAATAATAATATATATTAATAATTTAAATAATGATTTTTTAAATTCAACAACATTTACATATATAAGTAGTGACAATAAAATAAAATCATTTTTAATATCAAACTTTTTATTGGATGGTATGAATATTAAATTCCCTGTAACGTATTTAGCAAAGGTAAGAGAACTAAATGTAATAAATATTTTTGAAATGTTTTTAAAGGAAATAAAATTAGCTTTAAATAAAAATCTGTTTTCAAAAAACTTTTCTATTGTTAAATTATATTTAAAAGTACTTGAAAGGTTTGGTCAAATTAATCTCATAAAAGATGTCTTTACAATTTATATAAAAGAAACTATTAATGAACCCAATTACTTTAATGAACTGAAATTATATTTAAAAAATAATAATTTACAATCATTACTAAAATTATTTAAAGATGTATCCAACGAAGCTATTATGGATTCTTTAAATGATTATGATGATGATAACAAATTAAATATAATAGAAAAATTAAATATAAATAGTAAAACTGAAATACTAAAGTTGATTAATGCACTAAAGTGAAGTGAAGAAATACAAACCATTTTACGTTTAAATAAATATTTAGAGAAAAAGTATATTGATGGTTGATTAATAAATATTGCAAATTCTATTAACGTATTATTAAATTATTTTTATAAAGACCAACGTGAAAACTTATTTGATACTAGTTTGTTTAGTAATTCAAGTTCATATATAGAACACACCAAATTATTAAATGAACTTGCAACAATGAACAATTATTTATATAAAAAAAATTTTATAATTGTAGAAGAGCTTTATAATAAATTTATCACAAATTTTATTAAATTATTAAATACTTATTCTACTAATAATGATTACTTAATAGTTTACTCAAAAGTTTTAAAAGAGTTTTATCAAACTTTATACGAATACCAATCAAACATATTTAGTAATATGGATACAAATGAAATTAATTATAAAGTTTTTTATCTAGCTATTAATTATGTATCAAAGCTTGAAAATAAATTATTAGTTCATAACTCAAATGATAAAAAACTTCCTATTGAATTATTTATGTTTTATTTAAAAAATATAACTAACAATATGGAATTAAAAAACACTATATCAAATAATTTAGAAAAAATTGAATTAGCGCTGAAATTAATCTTTGGTGTTAAAAATAACTATAGCGCTGAAGATTTAAATAAGTTAAAAGATAAGTTAGGAGATTAACTATATGAGTATGACTGCAGAAGAAATATTATTGAATTGTGAAAAGCACTTCAGTTTTATTTCAAACGAAATTGATTCAATAATTAATTATGTAAAGAAGTTATTAGAAAATTGTAAAAAAATCAACAACTCAGATTTCTATGAAAATAAAATCGATGAACTAATTAAGAAACTAATATATGAAAAAGAAGACTTTAAAAATAGTACAATAAATAGAAAATTGGAAAAGGATACTCATATTGCAATAGAAACATATAATGAAATACAAAAATTAGCAGAGCGTAAAAGAGATCTTTTAGTAGAATTGAAGTTTCAAGCTTTTGCATTAAAAAATGATATTGTTCAAAAAGAACAAGAATTAATTTTTAAATCCTTAAACATTAATAAAGACTATGGATTAAAAGATTTAGAAAACACTCTTATTAATTCCCAAAATGATGATTATAAAAAAGTAAAAATACAAAATTATTTTGCCAACAAAAAAGAAATTTTAGTAAATAAAAGTCATGAACAAATTATAGAACTTGTAAATCAAGAATTAAATACTTCTGAAACTAATGAAGATATATTAAGAAAAGAGTTAGTTTCAAATGCAATAGATCTATATAAAAATGATAAGGAATCCTTAGACATTTTAAAAGAGGAAATAAATAAATTACAAACAAATAATGTCCAAGACTTAAAAAAAGTTTTTAAAGATTTTTTATATAAAGCAGAAAAAGAGACAATAAGACGTGATAACATAAACAAAATCGTTGAAGCAATAAAAAGTATAGGATATTTTGTTGATGAAAATAATATCAGAAAAATAAAAGAAAAAAATATTGTATTAATCCATGCTGTAAAAGAAGATGGTAAATCAGCAGACTTCGCTGTGAAGTTTGATGGAAGTATTATTTATAATTGAGAAGGCTTTGAAAATCACGAACATGATGAAGATGCAAAAGCATTCTTAGAAAAACTTAGAGGCTTTAATATAAAACATAGTGAAGAATATAAAAAAGTTTATCGAAAACCAGACTTTGATAAAGTAGAGAGAACTAAACTAATAATAAAAAAACAAAAGAAAGGTAGTTAGGTATTCAGATGAGTGTTTTAAGACAAATTATACAATTGAAAAACTTAATAGGTATTAAAAAAGCAATAATCATTGAAGGTAACGTAGAAGACATAATTGAATATGATGATAAATATATAAGTATCCAGGAAGTATTATTTTCAATTTTTAACGAAAAAAATTATAAAGACAAATTTATTTATGATCAAAATATTGGTATTAAGGGAAATCAAATAAATAACTTATTAATAAATGAAGATAGTAATAATAATGCTGATGATTTTAACTCTTTATTTGGTGAAGAATCAAGTGATAATGAAAATGAACTTAGACTTAAAAAACCTTATGACTTCTTTAATATCTTATATAAAAATTTGTCAAGAGAAGATGATAGAAAAATGGGATTCATTGCAGATTATTCAGACTTTGTCTTTAGTGATCAATCATTAGAAATTGATGATAGAAAAGCACTTACTGAATTCAATAAATCTCTTAAAGAAAAGGAATTTAAGCTATCAAAAATTGATGATATAAGTAGCTGTGTTGTTTTTCTAACTAAAAAAATAAATCAGTTACCTCCAAGCCTATATTTAGACAACCCAGAAATTATAATCATTACATTACCTAAACCAAGTAGGGATGAAAGAAAAAAATTTTTAACAAGTGTAAAAAGTTTATTACGACTAACAGACTTAAAACAAGAATTTGAAAATATAGTTGACGCAACAGAAGGTTGAACTTTAAGAGAGTTATCTCATTTTGTAAAGTTTACTTGTAACTTTAGTACAACACTTGAGTTTAATAAGATTTTTAACATATATAACTATGGTGAAAAAAGTTCTCCTTGAGAAGAATTAAGTTATGATAAAATGCTTACAGTTAAAGAATATCTTAAAAACAAAGTTATAGGACAAGATGAAGCAGTAGAGAAAGTTTCAAAAGTAATTTACAAAGCCTATACAGGTTTAAGTGGTATAACATATTCTTCTAAAAGAAGTAAACCAAAAGGTACATTATTTTTTGTTGGACCAACTGGAACAGGTAAAACAGAATTAGCAAAAGCAATAACTACTTTTTTATTTAACGATGAGGCAAATTTAATCAGGTTTGACATGTCAGAATATGGCCAAGAAAATGCAGATCAAAAATTAATTGGTGCACCTCCAGGGTATGTTGGTTTTGAAGGTGGTGGTCAGTTAACAAATGCTATAAAAGAAAAACCATTCTCAGTATTATTGTTTGACGAAATAGAAAAAGCTAATCCAAAAATATTTGATAAGTTTCTTCAAATTCTAGAAGATGGTAGATTAACAGATAACACTGGTCAAACTGTAAGTTTTAGTGAAACGTTTATTATCTTTACATCAAACATTGGTGCATCAGAAGTACAACCAAATATAGGAGAATCTGAAGTACACAATCAATTTATAAAAAAAGTACATGAACACTTTACAAATGAACTTAATCGTCCTGAACTATTGGGAAGGTTTGGTAATAATATTATTCCATTTAACTTTATCAAAGACATTAATCTAAAAGCAAAAATTATTAAACAAAAAATTAAACCTTTACAAATTGCGCTATATGAAAAGTATGGAACAGAATTTCATATTGATTTATCAAATATAAATATAATAAACATTCTTTTAAAAAGCGCTGATGACAGAAGAGGTGGAAGAGATGTTTTAAACTCACTAGAAACTAATCTAGTAGATAAACTATCACAGTTTATTTTTGAAAATCTATCTCTTATAAAACCAGGAACAAAAATAACTACACAAATAAAAAACGATGAATTGGAGTTTAATCTACTTGGCTAATTTAAACATCTCAAAATTTTTAATGTGCAGTGAAATTGAAGGTCCAGGTAAAAGGTTTGTTATTTGATTCCAGGGATGTAATTTAAGGTGCTTTAATTGCTCTAATCAAGAGCAACTATCTTTTGATAAAAAAATGTTTCTCCCTGTAAGTTTGATATTAGAGAGAATTAATTATTCAAAAGACAAATATAACATTGAAGGCATAACACTATTGGGTGGTGAACCTTTTATGCAACCAGATGGTTTATTAGAATTAACTAAGGGTTGTCAAGAATTAGGTTTGACTGTTATATGTTTCACAGGTTATTTAATTGAAAATCTTTTGTCAGAGTTTAAAAATATACTTAATAATATTGATATAATAATTGATGGACCCTTTATATTTAAACAACTAGACTTAAAAAGAAGACTAATTGGAAGCAAGAATCAAAGAGTAATAAAACTAAGTGACAAGTATAAAGAGTCTGATTACTTTGAAAAACCTTATAGTGAAGTCGAAATACAAATTTATAACAACAGAGTATCTATTAATGGAGACGGAACTGTATTTGACGATGAGAAAGGAAAGTTTGATTTTAAACTAAAGTAAATATTATGAGCAAAGTATTAGAATATTTAAGAAATAGAAGGTCAATTAAAAATTTTAATAACAAATATAACATTGAAAATAAGGAACTAGATATTCTATTTGAATCTATTAGAATGTCACCAACATCCTTCAATATGCAACCTTATAAAGTTTATTATATTAAAAATAAAGAAATTCTTAATGAATTACATTCTTATTGATGAAAACAAGACTCAGTTATCAACTCAAGTGGGATTTTAGTTTGAACTGTTTATAAAGAAGATTATCTAAAAGAAATTTATTTACCGAACCAAATATTAAAAATGGTTCCTAAAGAAAATTCATCAAGAATAGAAGGTATCAACAAAGGTATGAGTTATATAATGAAAGATCGTAACATTTCTTTTGAAGAGTGAGCAATAAGACAATGTTATATAACTTTAGGTTGTTTAATGCCAGTAGCTAAAGAATTAGGTATTGACACATGTCCAATTGAAGGATATAAAACATCTGTTACAAATGAAGTGTTGGAAAAATACAATGTAATCGATATGAAAAAAGAAACAATTGCACTTGCTTGTGTTTTGGGTAAAGCTATTGAAGAACAAAATGAACACTTCTCTAAAAATAAAAAAAGACTTCCATTAGAAGACTTATTTAAAATTATTTAATTATTTATTATAAGAATGTTTAATATACAATTTATAAACATTTTCTAGGAGACAAGATATAGTCATTGGTCCAACTCCTCCTGGAACAGGAGTAATATATTTTACGATTTTAGAAACCTTTTCAAAATCTACATCTCCACAATAAATACCATTAACAAAATTTGCACCAACATCAATTACTGTCATATTTTTATTAACAAATTTTTTAGTCACAAGTTTAGCAGTACCAGCAGCACTAATTAAGATATCTGCTTGTCTACAAACTTTGGCTAAATTTTTTGTTTTTGTATTACAAATAGTTACTGTAGCTGATTTATTTATTAATATAGTTGCTAATGGCTTACCAACTATATTACTTCTTCCAATTATAGTAACATTTGCACCTAATAAATTAATATTTTCAGATTCTAATAATTTGATTATTCCCAAAGGAGTGGCTGGATAAATATCTGTATCATCAAGCAAAACGTTACCTAGTGTTTGTGGATTAAAACCATCAGCGTCTTTATTAACACTTATTAAGTTTTTTATTATTTTTTCATTTATATGTTTAGGTAAAGGTAATTGAACTAATATACCATCAACAAGGTTATCATTATTTAATTTAATAAGCTCTTTTTCTAGTTGTGATTCAGTAATATTTTCATCAAATCTTAATAAATCTGTTTCAATACCAACTTTTTTACAAGAAGCTAATTTATTTTTAATGTACTTATTGCTAGCTGAATTATCTCCAACTTGTATTATTGTTAACTTTGGTGGTCTAAAATCCTGAATCTGGGCTATACTATTTTTAAGATTCGAATTTAATTTTTGAGATAAAATTTTACCACTTATAATCTTAGCGCTCATAAATTAATTTCCTTTCTATAGATTACAAAGGTGATTATAATGGAAAAATTTAAAGAAATTTTTAGAAGTTTAAATTTAAATGATAATGATTTAACATTATATGGAAATAATGTTGCTAAAGTAAATACAACTAATTTTAATAATAAGAAACAAGGTAAGTTAATTTTAATGACTTCAATAAATCCTACACCTGCTGGTGAAGGTAAAACAACAACTGCAATTGGTTTAGCAGATGGACTTAATTTAATTAATAAAAAAGCTATACTAGCACTAAGAGAACCATCAATGGGTCCAGTTTTTGGAAGAAAAGGAACTGCCACAGGTGGTGGTGAAAGTGAAGTAGTTCCAGTTGATGATATTAATTTAAATTTTACAGGTGATATACATGCAATAACATCTGCTAACAATCTAATATCAGCAACCATTGATTCTGAGTTATATTGAAAATCAAGTTTAAACATTGATCCAACTAAGGTTATATGAAAAAGATGTGTTGATTTAAATGATAGAGCATTAAGAGATGTTGAAATTAAAATATCTAAAACTATTACAAGAAAAGAACAATTTACTATTACTGCTGCAAGTAATATTATGACTATTTTAAGTTTATCAACAAGTGTTGAGGATTTAAGATTAAGGCTAGAAAACTCATTGGTTGCATATACATTCGATAATAAGGAAGTTTTTATAAAAGACTTGAATATTGTTGGTTCTTTAATGGTAATCCTAAAAGATGCAATTAAACCTAATTTAGTAGTAACTAAATATAAAACACCAACCCTAATTCATTGTGGACCCTTTGCAAATATTGCAACAGGTACAAACTCAATAATTTCAACTAATCTAGGACTATCATTAGGAGAATATTGTATCGTTGAATCTGGTTTTGGTAGCGACCTAGGTTTTGAAAAATTTATGAATGTAATTAATTATTCTAATGATTTAATCCCAAGTTGTGTTGTTATGGTTGTAACAATAAGAGCATTATTATTACATGACGATTTTAATAACAACTTCAAACATTTAGACCAACATTTAAAACATGTTAAACTTTATAACCTTAACCTAGTTGTGGCTATAAACTTTATTAAAGGTGATGATGTAAATAACCTAAATAGTTTAAAAGAATGATTAACTAATAATAATTATGACTTTGAAATAAATGAAGCATATACAAAAGGTGCTGAAGGTGCAAAGAATTTAGCAATTTTAGTTGATAAATTATCAAATAAAAAAGCAGACTTTAAAAAACTTATAAATAATAATGATAGTTTAGAATTAAAAATTGAAAAAGTTATTAAAAACTTTTATTATTTAAATGAATTTAGTTTTTCAAATAAGGCATTAGACAAATTAAATGAAATTAATAATAGTGACTATAAGTATTATCCAATATGTATGGTTAAATCATTTGCATCAATTGATGGTAATGATTCTAATCAATCTAACTATAAAATGGAAATTAAGAATTTAGAAGTAAATACTGGAGCTAAATTTATTGTTGTATATACTAATCAAGTAATGAGTATGCCAGGTCTAAACAAAGAACCTAACTCAAAAGAAATAGACCTAATAAATAATGTTGTAGTTGGTTTAAAATAGTTTTATAATTTATTTAAATAAGGAGCAATATGTTTTTCAGATCTACTTTTGAAGTTAATTTTTATCTTAAAAGGTCAAATTGATTAAAATATTTTGATGAATACAACTTATCTAGAAAACCAAAGTTTTATATAAAAATGGTGGAAAAAAAGATAAAAGATAAAAAAGATTTTTTATATTTCAAACATTGAGTTTTATGAAGATGAATCAATAGAAATTTTAAAATATCTGAAAAGTTTATTAGTACATTAAAAAGAAATATAAAAAAGTTATCACTAGAATTAAATGCAAACGAAGAAAAGTTCATTAGTGATATTGAAGAACTTATTTTTACTTCTTGAAGACCAATTAAAGAATTTCCAGTTAAATTTGAATTAGATAAAAGAGAAAAAATATCGCTACTACAATCTAATATTACATTACACAAAATAAATGAAGATAATTCTATTAATGGAAACTTCTCATTTATAGGGGAGTTTGATTTTTACTTTTCAAACTTTAAAATATATCTAACTGATTCTTCACAAAATATTCAATCATTTATTTTATATGATGATATTGAAAAAGTAGAGATTAAATACTATGGAACATTATTATTTACAAAAAAAGAAAATTATCTTATAAGAGGTAAAAATAAAGTTTTAACATATGTAATATTGCAACGTTTAATACCTTCTTTAAATTTAGATATTACAAAAATTGATAATTTGTATGATTACTTCGATTTTAATAATATAATGAATAAGAAGTTTAATTAAAAGGAGGCTTTATGAAAAAAATTATAGTAAAAAATCAAGAAGAAGGCGGAAAGATTGCAGGAGATCTTTTATTAAGTTTCATTCAAGAAAATTCAAGTCCTATACTTGGCTTAGCAACTGGTAGTACACCAATAAGTACCTACAAGTATTTAATTAATAAAACAAAAGAAGAAAGCGTAGATTGATCTAATGTAATGACATTTAATCTTGATGAATATATTGGATTAGCACCTGAACATGAACAATCATACAGATATTTTATGAACGAAGAATTATTTGATCATATAAATATTGATAAAGATAAAACATTTGTTCCAGATGGATTAGTTAAATCTCAAGATGAAGCATCAAAATATGATGATTTAATTAGTTCTAAAGGTGGTATTGGTTTACAATTATTAGGTATTGGAATTAATGGACATATTGGTTTTAACGAACCAGGCACTAGTTTTGATTCAATAACTTCAATTGTAGATTTAACAAAAGAAACCATTGAAGCTAACTCAAGATTTTTTGATAACATAAGTGATGTACCTAAGAAAGCAATTTCAATGGGTCTTAAATCAATTATGAATGCAAAAAAAATTGTATTATTAGCATTTGGTTCACAAAAAGCAGAAGCAATTAAACATTTAATTAATGGTGAAGTTTCACCAGAATGGCCATGTACAATCCTACAAAAACATGATGATGTAACAATAATAATTGATGAAGAAGCAGCAAGTAAATTATAATTAATCAATTTTTTATTAAAATAAATTAAGTTAACTACACTTTAATCAGTGTAGTTTTTTTATTAATAATATATAAACCAACTAGTTTATGTTTTATATATTATTTAAATATATAGTGATAAAATGAATAAGTATAGCAGTTAGGAGCGAATCATATGAGAAAAAAAATTATTATTGGTAACTGAAAAATGTTTAAGTCAAACAAAGAAGCAGTTGAATTTATTACTGAAGTAGAATCTAAATTAAATTTAAATAGTGATACTGTGGCAGGGATAGCAGTACCTTTTACTATGTTAAGTGATGCTAGAAAAGCAGCAAAAAAATTAGTTATATCTGCACAAAATTGTTATTTTGAAAAAGAAGGTGCTTTTACAGGTGAAATATCAATTCCAATGTTAAAAAGTATTAATGTTGATTATGTTGTAATTGGTCACTCAGAAAGAAGAGATATATTTAAAGAAACTGATGAAATGATAAATGAAAAAAATAAAGCTTTATTAGCATCTGGATTAACACCAATATTATGTTGTGGTGAATCATTAGAAACTTATGAAGCAGGAAAAACTATTGAATGAGTAAAAAATCAAATTGTTAAAGCTTTCAAAGGTATATCAGAAGAAGATGCTAAAAAAGTAGTTATAGCATATGAACCAATATGAGCAATTGGAACAGGAAAAGTAGCTACACCTGAAATTGCACAAAATGTTTGTTCAGAGATAAGAAGTATAATAAAAGATATTTATAATGATAATGTTAGTCAAGCTATTTTAATTCAATATGGTGGAAGTGTAAAACCAGATAATATTTCAGACATCTTAAACCAAGATGACATTGATGGTGCACTAGTTGGTGGAGCTTCATTACAAGTTGAATCATTTTTAGGATTATTGAAATAAGGAGCTAAAATGAGTAATTACAAGATGGTTGTTTTAGATCTTGATGGTACAACATGTTTACCATTAGATAACATTGTAGAAAGTAATATAGAACCAATTAAGCAAGTAATTAAAAAAGGGGTTAGAGTAGTTTTTGCAACAGGCAGACCCATAAAAGCAAAGTTTAATAACCTTGAAAAATTTGAGTTTTCTGAATTACATTCAATTGGTATTGGATTTAACGGTGCTACTATATATGACTTATTAAACAAAAAAGAAATAGCAGCATTCCCTTTAGAAAAAGAAAAAGCTACAAAAGTTTTTAATTTATTAAAAAAACCTGAGTTTAAAGAATGTATTTTATGTGCATATACAGTTCAAGATGACATAACTTATGTAACAAAAAAAATCGAAGAATCAAAAGACTTGGAATTCGAATCAAAACTCTTTGAAAAACCCGCAACAATTTATGATGATAGTTATGAAATGTTTGATTGTTATAAGATTCTTGTATTTAATGCAAATGAAGAATTTAAACAAGAAGTTATTAATATTGGTCTTGAAATTGCATGATCAAAACAATCATTATCTGGTGAAATTACCCGAAAAGGTGTTAATAAGAAACTTGCAGTCGAGTATCTATCAAATATGTTCAAAGTAGATCCAATAAACATTTTAGCAATGGGCGATGGCGAAAATGACGTAGAAATGTTAAAATATGCAGGATTAAGTATTGCTCCAAAAAATGCATGTGATAATGCTAAAAGCAATGCAAAAGTTGTATCAGAATTTAAAGATGCTGACGGTGTTGTTGGTATTGAATTAAACAACTATATTTTAAAAGAAGACTAGAAAGAGGATATAATATGATAACAAAAAAACCAGTAGTATTAGCTATTTTAGATGGTTGAGGATTAGCACCAAACGATCCAGGTAATGCAGTTATTAAAGCTAATATGCAATTTGTTGAAAGTTTAAAGAAAGATTATCCATGAGTAGAAGCTCATGCTAGTGGTGAATGAGTAGGTTTACCAGAAGGACAAATGGGTAACTCAGAAGTTGGTCATATTCATTTAGGTGCAGGAAGAATAAAATATGAATCTTTATCATTGATTAACAAGGCTATAAAAGATAATGATTTTGAAAAAAATCAAGAAATACAAAATACAATAGAATTTGTTAAAAAAAATAATAGTGCTTTACATATTATGGGGTTATTTTCAGATGGTGGAGTACATTCACATATGAAACACATGTTTGCAGCATTTGAAGCAGCTGCAAAAGCTGGCTTAAAAGAGATTTATATTCATTTATTTACTGATGGAAGAGATACAAAACCTAAAGTGGCTATTAATTATTTAGATGAATTATATAGCTTATTTAAAAAATATGGAGTTGGTCAAGTAGGTTCAATATCAGGTAGATATTATTCAATGGACAGAGATAAAAGAATGGAAAGAACTGCTGAGGGTTATAAATCACTAGTAGACAGAAGTTTATCTGCTTCATTTACAGACCCTTATGCATATATAAATGAACAATATGAAGCCGGAAAAGATGATGAAGGAATTTTACCAGCTTATAATAGTAGTTGTCCAGATGGTTATGTAAAAGAAAATGATGCTGTAATTTTTACTAATTTCAGACCAGATAGAGCAATTCAAATGGCAAGTACTTTTACTAATAAAGATTATTTGGCTTGAAGTGATTCATCATTTAAAGATCTTACATATTTAGGAGATAAAATATACTTCTTATCAATGATGGAATATGCTGAAAGTGTCGGTTCAAAACACGTAGCATTTAAACCAATTGAAGTTATTAATGGACTTGGTGAATGATTAAGTTCAAAAGGCTATCAACAATTAAGAATCGCAGAAACTGAAAAAATAGCTCACGTTACTTTCTTTTTTGATGGTGGAAAAGATTACTTCAAAAATGGATTAGCTACTCCTGAAGAAGTAAAATTAAAAAATGCAAGCATTGATTTAATACCTTCACCAAAAGTAGCAACTTATGATTTAAAACCAGAAATGTCTGCTGTAGAAATAACTAATAAATTAGTTGAAAGAATTAAGGAAAATAAATATGATTTAATTGTTTTAAATTATGCTAATTGTGATATGGTTGGTCATACAGGTGATTTAGAAGCAACTATCAAAGGTGTAAAAACACTAGATGAACAATTAAAAAGATTATATGATGCAGCTAAACTTAATAACTACACATTAATAATCACTGCAGATCATGGTAATGCAGAAATCATGATTGACAAAGAAGGCGGACCAAATAAAAAACACACAAGTCAACCAGTACCAATTATAATAACTGATAAATCAATAAAATTAAGAAAAAAAGATGCAGCAATAGCTGATGTAGCACCCACTATTTGTGAAATATTAGGAGTTGAAAAACCTAAAGAAATGACTCAAAATTCATTAATTGAATGATAAAAAAACTCATAATAAACTGGGAAAAATAAATTCTACAGTTTTTAAATAATAGCGCTAGCTCTGGCTGGCGTTTTTCAATTTAAAACTTTTTGTATTTTTAGAATTATCTAGTTATATTAAATATAAAAAATAATGTATTTAATATTGAATTACATAATAAATAAGTTTATAATTTTATTAGTTGGTAAAACCAACACAGAAGGGAATTTAAATATGAAAAAACTATTAGGAATCTTAGCTGCAACAGGACTTGTAGCAACAACAGGAGCAACAGTTGTTTCTTGTGGAGATAAAAAAGCAGATGAATCAAGCGTAAAAGCATTAGGAGATATTAAAGGTACTGATTTAACTCTTGCACCATCAGCAAATGATGAAGCAGCTGCAAAAACTGCTGCTATAGCAAAAATTAAATCTAAATTAAGTGTTACAGTTGTTGAAAAAACAGATGTTACTTTTAGTGATTTTAAAGCAGCAGAATCTGCAGAAAAAGCAGGTTCAATTAAAGTAACTGCAGTTGAATCAAGTAAATTAGTAAGTGGAAATGTTACATTTACATTGACTTTTAAAGCAGCAGAAGCAAAAGTTGATTTATCAACAGTTATTACTGAAAAAGCATTAGGAGCAATAGATTTTAAAGGTGAAGGAATACCATTATCAGATGATATTTTGACAGCAGCAGTTGCTAAAAATAACAAATTAGACAAAACACAAGTTGAAGTAGACGGTATTACAGCAGAAGGTGCAAATATTAAAGCTAAATCAGATTCAACTAAATATAACGTAGGTACAGTAGCAGTTACATTTACTAAACAAGAAGCTGCAAAGCCAACTTTATCATTTAATGAAGGTCAAGAAAGTACATTGGAACTAACAAAAAGTGTATCTAGTAAAACAATTACAGTTAAAGTTGCGAATCCAGCTTCTGACCAAAAAATTACAGTTAAAAGTGGATCAGCAGATATAGTACTTGGAGAAGTAACTGGAAATGATGGAGCAGCATCATATACATTTACTGTAACAGCATCAAAAAATACTACTCAAGGTGTTGTTGTAACTATATCTTATAAAAATGCAGAAGATTTAACACTTACTGTAACAGCATCAGGTTTTGATTAATAAAAATTATAAATTATTATTAAATTATTAAAACCAATTAAAATGAAACAAACTCTTTAAATATTTAACTCAATATTTAAAAGTTAATAACTATTTATATAAAAACAAAAAAATCTACACTGAAATTAGGTGTAGATTTTTTACATTAAAAATAAAAAAAAATTAAAAATTAGTATGTTTTAACTCTATTTTTAATAAAAACAACAATGTAGTAAAAAACATATTAACAAATATTTAATAATCAGAGAAATTCAACTAATAAAACTCAAAAATCTAACAAGTAATTGACATCAGATAAAAGTCAAAGTTATGAATATTCTCAGAAATAAGTTAAATCTTTATTTGTATAGAACCTAAAGATACATAAAATTCAAAACCATAAATAAAAGATTAAGAAACTTATTATAAGTTTATTAGTTTGAAAAAAACTTAAAAAACTAGCTTAAAAAACTCTTGCAACTATTTAGTAATAAGATACCAGAATAGCATTTCCCTATTTGAATAGCATTAGTATTAATGGTTGTATATAAAATAGCGTAAACAACAAAAGATTATATCTATCGATTTATATTATTCTTTTATAAGTCCTAATAAAGTAATAAAAAATATTTAAAATGGAATTTAATATTGTTACAATAATAGAACTTAAACTTATAAGTTCTTCCGAATTATATAAAAAACTGAGATTTTTATACAAAATACATAGTTTATTATTTTATAGTTATAAAACAAAAAACTGAATAAATATTTAAATATTCATTATTTATCATTAATGATTAAAATACGTTTTAAATTTATCCAAAAGAGATTTTTAAACTAGTCACTAAATAAGTTTATTATTGTAGAAATAATAAACTGTTTTAAAATAATGTAGAAACAAGAGAATTCAGTTAATATTTAAATTCAATTTATTTAATAAATTACGGGTAAAGTCTAAATAAAAATAAGAATGAATATTGAAAGGTCATTGGGGGTAATTAACTTTCAATCCAATCATTTTAAAAAATAATTTCAGACAAAAAAACTATAAACAAAAAACGTAGAATTTATACCCTTATTAAAAAGATAGTTCGATATGAAATAAAATGATTAAATATAATTTAGTTCATTATCAGTTAAGTTTAATAAAGCTCAAAAAAATCTTGGTCAATAATCTAATGGTTCATGTGGTGATAATAAGTAAATTTATAATATTATTTGATAAAAATAAACCTGTTCTTTTAAGATTCAAAATTATAAAATAAATTAAAAAGATTATAATTGATAGTTTATTGAAATTAAAGTATTTTGAAAAATATAATCTTATTGTTTTAAAACTTAAAACGAATTTCTTGAAGTCTTATAGAAATTTTCATTATGACATCTATTTAAAAAAATTGAGTGTCTAAAAATATAAAAAATAATTCTCTAAATTAATGGTTTTAATTAATGAAAAAGTTACATAGAGTTTACGCTAATTTAGTTTTTAAGAAAAGAAATTACGATAGATTAGATAAAAAAGAGAATATAATTATAGTTTTAAATTACTAATTTTAAATCTTAAAGAATTGATCTATTAAATAACAATTTATTTATTTTAGTAATATTAGTATTTCCAAGACTTATTTTCATAATGAATGATTACTTGAATATTAATGTTATAAATTTAATACAAAATAATATATAATGTATTAAATAGTCATAATGAAATTATAAAATATTTTTTATATAAAGAGATTACAAAATATAATTTTATTCTATTTATGAAATAGTTCATACAGGATGTAAAACAAATTTTTATTACTATAAATTATAACTTCAACAAAGTTAAAAATATTTTGCAAAGTTTATGTATAATAGAGTTTTATTTTAAAAATAGAATATTTAGTAGAAGGAATCAAACTGATTTTACAAACCAAAAATAGTTGATAAACTTACAAAATAAATATATTATAAAAAAAAGGGTGAATAATCATTAAATATTTGGATATACAGCTTGAAAAACTAAAAAGTTTAATTAATCAATTTCGTAATAAGTTAAATAATTTTTTTAATAAAAATAAGGAAACTATTTCTAATTTGCCAGAAAATGTATTAAATAAAGAAGAATTTTCTTTAATTGCTGAAAGGTTTCACTCTGCAGAAAATCAAATTTTAAGACATTATATTGTTTTTAAAAGTATTTTTAATAAAGTTGATTCTTCAAATTATGAAGAATATCAGTCACTAATTTTTTATTCATTGACTTTAAATATAACAATCTTATTAGAGCTAAGCTTATTTTTTAGAGAATGTATTAAAACAGATCCAAACACTTTAATTGAGGTATTAAAATCTAATGACTTTAATAAAAACGGAAGTAGTTATTTCTTTTATAAAGAGATAGATAAATTAAGAGAATTCTCAAAAGAACGACTATACTTTTTTGAAAGTTTAAAGATTTTAAGAAACGCTATTGAACATCCTTTAAATTTGAAAATTGAAAAAAAGTCAAAAGCAATTCAGTTTTTAGATTCAAGTAATTCAAAAAATATAACTATGTTAAATAGTATTATTTTGGCTACACAACCAATAAAAAATGATGGCATAACATACGAAAATATAAATCTTATTACTGAAATTGATATTATTGATATGTTCGCAAATATTTTTGGGTATATTATTTATGAAGTTTTTGATTAATTATAATGGTACATAATTAATTTGATTTAATATAAATGTCTCTTAAATAAATTGTTTATGTTTACTTAAATGTGCATTAAGAACTTATGGTACAGAAACTATTAGAAAAATGGTTAATTAAAATATATTTCTAATTATTACTCAGTTTGTTAAGAAATATGTAAAGTAAATACTTCAATAAACTAAGTTAAAGAAAGAAGAAGGACAAACAATTAGATGTGTAATAATTTTTTTAAAAGTTGATATTTATAATAGACTCATATTAAAGTATTTTTAAAATAAGTTTATTAAATAACAAAGAGATAAAAAAATTTCTATAATTAAAATTTATTGAAATAAATTATACACGCTTAAATATGTATAGGAGGAAATATAAATTAACATTACTTAAAATTTATCTTTTCTAATTATTCTTATTTTTAAAAAAAGTAAATTTTTTTAAAAATTTCATTCAGTATATTAAATATTTAACGTTTTAACAAAAGCGATAAGTAATTAATTTAATAAAAGGATAAAATAATATTTACTGAATTTGTATACAAAATATAAAACGCAACTTTGTTTAAACAGTATTAATTGTTTATACAAATAATTAAAAGTAAAAACTATTTGTTAAATAATTAATCGTTAAAAAGTTTAAATAAAAAAATTTAATCATGCGTTTATAGATGCCTCTAATAACTTTATATATGAATAATTTTTAAAAGGTTTAAATATAATAATACAAAAATGTTTATATTATTAATACACTCAATTGTTTTGTAACAAATTACAAAAAATTTTTATTATTATTCATAAAACCAATAAACTTTATTTTATAAATAAAGTTTTATATCCGAAATGTAATTTAAAAAATATACACCATAACTTAAGAATAAAAGGTTAATTTTCTTGATTAGGTTAGTTCATAATAATAACTTTTTGTATCTTATATCCTTGACTTAGTCAAGGATATAATTACAATTTACAAACGGATATTAGCCAAAAAGGTGAGTTTTATTATTTTTGAAAAGGAATAAAACTCAATTTACTTACAGGTATTAAAAAAATTAAAAAGTTTATTTTATATTTAATTCATAATAAATTACACAATACTCAATTTTTAAAGTAGATAATCTAGTAAAAATATTAAATATTATGTATTAATGATTAGAAAAGGTGACACATCAGTTAATAAAAGAAAGCTAAAAAATTTTTAGTTGTTTAAAAGGAAAACAATCAAAACACGTTAGTAATTAAAAAATTAGACTAATAAATATAAAGATTATATTTAGTATAATAATATAATGTTATTTAAGTGTATTATATTTAAAATAATTTATTTGTTCGCTTATTAAAAAAAAGTTTGTATAATGTTACTAAACCTGCCTAACGAAGGTCTACTAATAAATTTGTTTATTAACAGTTTATTACTAATAAATATCTTAGTAGTTAAAATATAAAGGAGTATTTATGAAAAAATTATTAATTACAATAAACTCTATTAACATTTTAGTTTATCCTTGTTTATATTTGAATGGATGTAGATATAACTTAAATCAAAAAGATGATACCTATGACATTTCAGATATAAATTTCAAATCAATTTATTTAGTTGCTGGAGATAGTTGAAAAGATGTAGAAGATTCAATAAATCATTCATTTCATAATTATAGTGATTATAAAACTAGATTTAACGAAGACTGATATATTGATAATTTTGATTCATTAGTTAATAAAGATGGATTTCTTAAAGGTGGAGTTACATTTAAAATCGAAATTATAAAAGATAATATACCATTTTATGGAATAAGTGATGAAATGTATGTTGATTATTATGAATTGAAACCACAAAATTTAGGAGATAATTATTTTTTTTATGCAGGAAGTAACATTGAATATTATTTAGAAGGAATAACATTTTCTTTAGCACCCATAAGAATCGTATATAATAATTATTTAGATGTTCTTGAAACAGATCTTACAATTAAATATGATGAAAACAATATCGAAGATGGTGGAGTTATAGCTAACACTATTTTTGATGTTAGTTTAAAAGACAAACCAATTTACTTAAAAGGAAGCATTAAAACAAAATTTAGTACCAAATTAGAGGATATTGGTACAAGATATTATTTTCCAAAGTATAAGGACTTAGCACATTACTTTAGCAAGTTTCCAACAAATGAAACTGAAATAATTAAATTTATTAATAATAAAATAAGTAATAATAATATTTATTATAAATATAAAAAAGATTACGATGTATTCTTCGAATATGAAACTTTTGAAGGTGCTAAATTTTCATTAGAAAGTATCACAATATCTGCATTAGAAAGTTCAAAATTTTTAACTGGTTCTTACACAATTAAACGTAGTTAAGTATAACTATAATTAATAAAACATCTTTTTAATTTAATTCAATAAAAAAATACATAAAGCAATGATTATAGATTATAGAGAGCTATAATACTCAAACATAAACCAATTTTTTATCATAAATATTAAAACATTAAACATTAACAAAAATTAGAATAAACAACCTTAAAGAGACCATATTAGTGATACTTTAAATACTAATATATTCAAAAGAAAGGTTGTTTTTTATGCCAAAAATAATAGATAAAAAGATAAAATTAATAGCTATTAAAAAATTTTTAAGTGGTGAAAAACCGAAGTTAATAAAAGAAGATTTAAATTTAAAAAGTGGCGTTGCTCAGATATATCAATGAGTAAAAAGATATAATATTAATGAATTAGAAAGCGAATTAGATTATTCGCCTTGTGAGGTTAATATTTATATGCAGAAAGATATAGAAAATAAATTACTTAAAAAAGAAAATCAAAAACTCGAAAAAGAGATTAAAAACTTAAAAAAAGAAAGATTGAAAGATAGGGCTAAAATAGAATTTTTGGAAAAGCGCATGCCTTCTTGCATGAATTTATCGAAAGAACAGATGAAGATACAGACAAGTAAGAAGGTTTGAAAAAATGATGCCTATAATATTATTTTTTATGATAACTCAGTTGAGCTAAGTTTAAAGGATAAATGTAAAGCACTTTTTGTGAATTACTAAAATTATGCTAAGTGAAAAATAAAATATCATGATATTTTATCAAGAGGTAAAACAACTAAGTTAAAGCGAAAGTATAATAAACGTGCAATTGAATTAATTAATAAGTTCACTAAATTAAATGGTGCTTCAGGCGCTCGCAATGTAAGTTCTTGAATTACGGACAATCATACAGTTAACATTAGTTATAAAATAGTAAACGAGTTAAGAAATAATAATCTTGTAAAATTGCCAAAAATTAAGAGAGTTGCAAAAAAATATACTAGTCAAAGGGGCAATGTTGTCCCAGACCTTATTAAAAAAGATTTTAAATCACAATATAATTTTCATAAAATTGGTTTAGATGGTTCTTATTTAGATCTTATAATAAATGGGAAAAAAACAAAAATATTAGGAGAATTTGCATACAATTGATACAATCGAGATATGATTGCTTACAATTTTGATTTCAGTGAGAATTCGCAAGTAGTAAGTAAAACAATTATGGATATTATTAATGTAGTAAGTAATTATAAAGTTGATTATTCAATTATCCAAATGGATAGAGGTACAGCAAACACTTCTAATATGGTTAAAAACATAATTGAATGTTACCCAAATTTTGTTTTATCAATGTCAGAAGCTGGTTTTAAACATAATGCTCCAACAGAAGCATTAAATGGGTGATTTAAGGAATGTTTTTTTGCAGAATATGGAAATACCTTTGTTAGTATCCAAGAATTTTTAAATAAATTTGATGAATTTATTATTAAAAGAAACTCTTTACAAACTTACATATACAACAAAAAAAGAAACCAAATAATATAAAATTTTTAGGTCTCTTTAAGGTTGTTTATTCTACTTTAATAACATTTTTTTCATATATAGTGAAAAAGTTTAATTTTAATATAAATGGGGTGATATCATTTTAAAAACGCCAAAAATAATTTATAAATAATTAAATAAAATAAATATATAAAAAAATGTACAACAATCATGAGATGCTTAGAATAATTACTAAAAATAAGTTGAAAATAATTTAGTTCTTAAAAAAGACAAAAATATATTTATTTATGTATCATATATTCAACTGTTTTAAGAAATATTTATTATCTTTTGCAATTATAAATCAGAATTTAAGAAATGAATTCATATTATATGCATAAATTAATAACTGTTAACTAAAAATAAGAGGCATATTTTTTTAATAAAATCTTTAAATTAATTAATGTATTCGCTAAATATATTTAAAAATCAATTTAAAAAATACTTTCAACCTTTTACTTTAATTAAAATATTCATAAATACTTTATTTTTTTAAAATAGTACTATAATAAGTTTATAATGAATATATATTTGAATAGGATGTGAGAGATAAATGAAAAAATTTTTATTACCATTATTATCATTACCAATATCAAGTTCTACTATTGGATTTGCTATTTCCTGCAATAGTACAAATAAAGTAAATTTATCAACCTTGGAATATACCGATATTGGAGATATTTATGGTGTTGAAGAATTACCAACAATTAAAACTATAATAAAAAAATATTTTGAAAATATTAATAAATCATTATTTTCATTATTAGATGTAAAATTTGTTGGAGAACCTTCAAAAGTTCAGGCTACAATTGAGGCTTCTGATGATTCAAATTTAGTCTATGGAACTGTAACATTTAACTATAACTACACTGTCAAAAAACCATACTTTACAGAAAGTGTTCATAGACAAGAAATAGAAGTAGGAAAAAAAAGCTCTTTCGCAGTAAAAGTAGGGAATGGAGATGACATAACTTCTATTGATTGTGAAATAAATGATGAAAGAGACAAAAAGACCATAAAAATAAACTCTATTGAAAAAATGGAATATGATAATAATATTTTTTTAGTAAGATATGAAGCCATCGGTTACTTGGCAAAAAATAAAGACTCTGAGAAATTTAATTATATTTCAAATATTTTAGTTAAATATAAAAATGCTGAAATGAATGTAGAAATTAATTGTATGAGAATAAACCTAGGCAATGTTGAATATGCAGGTGCTTTAAATGCAACTTGAGAAGAATCAGAGGAAAATAATCCAGAAACTTTATCAAAAGTTTTAGTTCAATGAAACATTAAAAATCCAGATGTATTTTTAACTGAAAATGATGTGGAACTTTATAATGATTATAGTAATAACAAAACAATTCATATTTTAAAGTCTACTTATAATTTAAACTCTAAATATATGGGTGATGTTTTAGTTAGATTTAATTATCCAAATGATAAATAGAATCTAGATATTTATAAACTTCAAAAAAGTTATTTTATTATACATATATAAAAACTTATAACGTATTTGTTGATTTATAAATTAAATAAATTTAGAATGTTTTGTAAATTAGATAGTAAATAAAACATTAAAAGCAAGCATAGTAAGCCAGTATTTAAATACTGGTTTTTTGTAATACAAATAATTATGACAAAATAAATTTTTAAGAAGAAAGATTTAAAAAGTGCAAAATTTGGGAAAGTATATAAAAGATTTTAATATTGAAACTATACACAATTAATAAAAATTTTATAAAATAAATATAAGTTTGTTATTCTTTTATTACTAAAATAATTCAAAAAATATAATTTTCTATGAAAAAAGTTTTAATAATAGCTGGTAAATAAATATTATAAAGGTTATTTATTCTTGCACTACATTAATATATAAAAAATTTCGAAAGTGATCAAAAATAAAAGATAATAATATTTTCAACAGAAATTTAAAATATTAGTGTTCAGAAGTTTATTATTTTATATGCTAAATACTGGTTGGGAACTAATATATTAATTATTTTAGTTTTTATAAAAAAAACTTATTCTATATTAAATCTAGTCTGCCATTTTAAAATCCTATCTTATTATAAAGATACAAGATAATGGAATAAATATTAATAAATCTATAAATTCATGTAACTCAGTTGAAAATTTTAAGATAATTGCTAATAATTTAAATCAACCACTCTTTAAATAAAATTGCAATTTGATAAATAAAATTGATAAAACTTTTAAAAATTTAATAGCAAAAATAAAACTATGCAGACCTTCATCAAAATACTGGCTTTTATTAGTAAGGAAATATTACCAAAGATCTTTAAAAAAATAAATGTATATTAATAAGAGTAAGAATTTAATAAACTTTATGTTAAATATAAACTTTAAAAATAATCCAGTTATCAAAAGTTTGGATAAATGAGTAAAAGAAAAACCTTTTAGATCTAATGTATTTAAATTTGGTGATATACATAACTAATACAATATTTTAAAAAACTTATTTAGATTTTAGCAAATCAAATCATTTATTTTCTTATGTATAATCAAAATAATTCACTATTTAATTAAATAATTTATATAGTTATGTTTGACAATACTTTTATTTGATATAATAATTATTATAAATAAATTTTATTTATTTTAAATTAAGTATTAAAAACTAAAAATAACTTTTATTAACAGAATTTATTAGAATAATTTTAAAAAAAATTTTCACATTATGATGCCAAATTGCGTATATCTTTTATATTTAAAAAATTAAAATTTAGTTAAATCATGGAGTAGTATTTATTTTTTAATATAAGTTATATTTGTATTGGTATATAAATATTATGTTATAAGTTTATAAACACATAAGGAGAATGTATGAAAAAATTATTAAGCATTTTTGCAACAACAAGTTTGTTAGCATCAACAGGGTCACTAGTTATTTAATGTGGCAATAAAGAAGAAGTTAAGAATATGACACTAGTTGATGGAAAAACATATGCAGATGTTGTTGGTTATTTAACAGATGCAAAAAAAACACGAATTTTAAAAAATGATAGTGATATAAGTTTAAAAAACGAAAAACCTTTAGAAGTTTCAGAAAATAAAATAAGTGTTGATTACGATGACTTAGACACAAAAAAGTTTGATATGGAGGAAGTATTTAAAGTTGGTAAATTAACAAGTTCATGAGTTGAACCAAGTAATGATGATTCAGAAAATTATTTAGGTTCATTAAGAAAGTACTTTAATGAAATAAAGGATTTAAACCCAAAACTAAACTCACAAGAAGGTGATGTTTTAAATATAACTGCTTATTATTTTACTGTTAAAGGTGCAAAAGATAGTTCAAGTTTTGATTTAAGAGTTATATCTGTTGATCTTAGTTTTAATAATAAAGAAAAGAAACATGTTAAAACACCTGTAGTTAAAAATGAGTATATTAAAGAAATTAAATTATCATAATAAAGTAGATTATATAAATATAAAAAAAACAATTATGTTTAATTCAACATAATTGTTTTTTTATCATCCTTTATTAAGCAACTTTTTATTTTTTAATTTTTTATCAATATTTACAATTGCGGTTAATGCTTCATAAACACACGATACTAGATTTCTGATTTTACCATCATAATCACAACAATCACCAGCTGCATAAATTCCTTGCAAGGATGCTTCCATTTTTTGATTTACTATTATACGGTCCAAGTTTCCTTTAATTAATTCTAAGCCATCATAAGCTAAATGTTTAATTTTTGAACCAAAGTAAACAACTAGTTTATCAACTTCTATTTCTTTATTTATCTTTTCATCATTTACATTTTTAACTTTGAATTTAGTTATATTATTGTTATTTTCATTAATAACTTCATCAAATATAAAAGGAGTTAGAATTTCTATATTTTTATTGATTGTGTTTTTTATATCACCTTGAAGAGTTCTAAATTCATCTCTACGATGTATTAATTTAACCGAGTTAGCTACTTCTGATAATATGTTTGCATTATCAATTGCAGAATCACCACCACCAAATACAACTACATTAATGTTTTTAAAATCATTTAAATTTTCAATTTTATAATAAATATTTTTATAGTTTTTTTCTAAAAGAGTTATTGGAGTATATGTTCCCATTCCATCAGTAAATAAAATTGTTTTATATGTAAAAGTTTGGTCATTTGAAAATGTAACTTTAAACATATTTTGATTATTATCATTTAATACAATAATATCTTTGATAAATGTATTAAAATGTTCATTAAAAGATTCTATTGTATGATCAATTGAATCATACATTTCTTTTACTGCATCTTTACCTTTGATTGATTTAATAGCAGGTAAATTATATATATCTTTATCAGGATACATTAAAGTAACTTGACCACCATAAGTATTATTAATGTCAATAATATCACCAGTTAAGTTAAAGTTATTTGCTATTTTTCACGCATACAAACCAGTTGGACCACAACCAACAATTAATAAATCTTTAACCATATTACCTCACATTTTAGTAAAATCATTATATCATATATATATGTTTGAAAAAAAATATACTACTAATTTAAATAATATGAAATGTGTTATTAACGACCTAACACAATATTTTAAAGAAAATATTGTTTTTTTATTATGTGGAGAAATGGGTTCAGGTAAAACTACATTCGTAAAGAACTTTTTATATGAGTTAGGAGTAAAAGAATTAGTTACTTCACCAACATTTACAATTATGAATCAATATGAGTTAAATGGGTTTAAAATTAATCATTTAGATGCATATAGATTAACTACAAACGATGATGCTGAACCATTTTTAGAAGAAATGATAAATAGTTTTAATTTAGTGGAATGACCAGAAAACTTAAATATAGATTTTAAAGAATATTTTAAAGTTATAAAAATCAATATACTAATAATAGATAATGATAGTAGAATGTATATAATAGAAGAAGGTTAAAATGAATTTATTTATTGATACAACAAATAATAAACTATTATTAATTTTAGAAAATAATGATAATGTTATAGATTATTTAGTATTAGATAATCAAAATAGAATTAGTGACATATTAATTGAAACTATTGATAGTTTTTTAGTAAAAAATAAAATAGATATTAGCTTAATTGAAAGTTTCTACATTACTATAGGACCAGGAAGTTATACTGGAGTTAGACTTGGTGTAACATTTACAAAAACCATAAAAACATTTAATAATAACATAAACGTATATATGATATCTTCATTAGCATTTCAAGCTGGATTTGGAAAAAGCTTAAGTATAATTGATGCAAAGGGTAATAAATATTACGTTGGAGTTTATGATAAAGCAAAAAATATAATAGTAGATCAATTATTAACAAGTGAAGTTCTAGAAGAATTTAAAAAATCATTTAAAGATTATGACATAATAAAAGATTATGAAAATATTGATTATGTTAAAAATTATATAAACCTTAAACCCTTTTTTAAATTAGCAAATTCAATAGATGAAGTTAATCCTTTATATATAAAACATTATATTTAGACTATTTATTACTAAATAATAAAATACTTTATATTTTTAAAAGTCTTAAAAAACTAATTAATATTTGCTATAATCTCTTTGTATGGATTGATACTCAAGTTGGTGAAGAGGGCACCCTGCTAAGGTGTTAGGTCGGGCAACCGGCGCGAGAGTTCGAGTCTCTCTCAATCCGCCATTTAAGAAATATTAGGCAAACTTATTATAGTTTGCTTTTTTTTGTTAAAATATATTTTGTATAAATAGGTGGTAATTATGGCTAAAAATAAAGAAAAAATAACTAAAGTGGATTTATCAGAAAGTAAACCAAAAAAAGGTTTATTTAAAAAAATTTTTGCTTCTAAATCTGAACAAAAAAAGATATTACAAATAATTAAAAACAAAAATATAGATAATTTATTCTTTTATACAGATGTAAATAATCTTTTAATTATTTTAGAAAACGGTATCCAATTAGTTAAAGAAAAAATAGTTGGCAATAATGAAGAGTATATAGTTTGAACATATTTAGAACATAAAGAATCTATTGGTTTAGAATTTGAAACATCAACTAGAGCCCATTTTTGAAAATGAGCAACTAACTCTAATGTTGATGTTGAAAGAATCTCTGTAATAGGAATTAATCCTTATAAACTTGCAGATTTATCTAAAAATGATTGAGCGTATGATAGTACTAAGAAAATAATTTATGTTTATGAAACAATACCAGTAGAAGCTATTGAATATATAATGATAAAAGATAAATCTAACTTAAAAAGAATACAAACATTCGTTGATGCAAATGATATTGATATTGATGTATTTTATGGTGAATCTGGCAATATAGATAAAAAGGAAAAAAAATAATGGCTCAAAAATTAGAAAAAATTACTTCTAGAGATACAGATTTTGCAAAATGATATACGGATGTTGTAAAAAATGCAAAACTTATGGAATATGGTCAAGTAAAAGGAACAATGATACTAAAACCAAATGGATATGCAATATGAGAAATGATGCAATCAATACTTGACAAAAACTTCAAAGATAAGGGAGTTAAAAATGTTTATTTCCCACTTTTAATTCCAGAATCACTATTCATGAAAGAAAAAAAACATATTGAAGGTTTTGCGCCTGAACTTGCAACTATTACTATGGTTGGAAATAAGGAGTTATCAGAAAAACTTTTCATTAGACCAACAAGTGAAGTTTTAATTGCAGACTTTTTATCTAATGAAATCAAATCTTACAGAGATTTACCAATTAAATATAATCAATGAGTAAATGTTCTAAGATGAGAAAAAACTACTAGACCATTCCTTAGAAGTAGTGAATTTTTATGGCAGGAAGGTCACACTTTTCATTCATCAAGTGAAGAAGCACGAAATATGACTCTTGATATATTAGAGGTATACAAATCTTTTGTTGAAGATATTTTATTAGTACCAGTTTTAAGTGGTTTGAAAACAGATCATGAAAAGTTTGCTGGAGCTAAAGAAACATATACAATAGAATCTATTATGTATGATGGTCAAGCTTTACAAAGTGGAACAAGTCATTTTTTTGATAATGAATTTGCAAAAGCCTTTAACATTAAATTTCAAAATAAGGAACAAAAAGAAGAATATGCATATTCATCGAGCTGAGGTGTATCTACTAGATTAATTGGTGCATTGATAATGACTCACGGTGATGATAATGGTATGATACTTCCAAGTAAAATAGCTCCAATACAAATTTCAATAATACCAGTTAACAACTCTGAATCAATTATTCAACAATCAGAAAGTATATTTAATGAACTTAATGATAAATACAGAATAGAAATTGATTTTTCGGATAAAACTTTTGGATATAAAATGTCTGAATCAGAAATTCAAGGCATTCCATTACGTATAGAAGTCGGACCAAGAGATATTGCTGACGGTAATGTTGTTTTGTCTGATAGAATAAGCAACAATAAAATAAAAATAAAATTAACTGATTTAGTTAATGAAGTTGATAAGTTTTTTAAAGATTATGATATCCAACTTAAAAATAGGGCTATTAAAAATTTAGAAACTAAATTATTTTCAGCTACTACTCTTGAAGAGTATGATTCTATAATTAAAAATACTCCTGGATTTGTATTGGTTCCTTTTTGTGGAGAGGTTAGTTGTGAAGATGAAGTTAAACTAAAAACATCTACTGTTTCAAGATGTATAAAAGACTTTAATGTTCAAACCAATACAAAATGCTTTAATTGTAATTCAAACGCTAAAATGAATACATACTTTGCTAGGTCTTATTAATATGAATATAAATAAAATAAAATGAATTAATAAACAAGATTACATTTTAATTACAGGAGCAAGCAAAGGATTAGGATTTGAATTTGTTAATTTTTTATCTCAATTAGGAATACCATTAATTTGTGTTTCACGTTCTACAGAAAGCCTAAAAAAATTTAAAAAAGATAATAATATTGTAGAATCTAATTTAATAATATTTAGTTATGATCTGAGTGTTGAATCAGAGGTTTTTGAATTATTACACGAAATAAAAGATTATAAAATCTCTACAATAATAAATAATGCTGGATTTGGTTTATATGGATTATTTAGTGAAGTGAATTTAGAAAAAGAATTAAACATGATTGATTTAAATATTAAAGCTTTACATATTTTAACTAAAAAGTTTGTCGAAATATTTAACATTAATAATTATGGAAGAATAATAAATATTGCAAGCATGGCGTCTTTTTCACCAGGAGGTCCTTTATATTCGACATACTATGCTACAAAAGCATACGTATTAAGTTTAGGACAATCTGTTAATACTGAACTTAAAAAAAACAAATCAAAAGTTCGTGTTGTCACAATTTGTCCAGGGCCATTAAAAACTGAGTTTTGAAAAACAAGTATTGATAAAAAAGTTTCAAAAAATAAAAAAGATATAAAAGTTAAAACAATGGACTTAAAAAAATATTCAAGAAAAAGTCTTTATAAAGCATTAAAAACAAAAAACAAAAATTATATTATATTAGGTGCTAAAAATAAACTTTTACGTAAATGTACTAAAATATTTGGGGACAAAACTATATTAAATAATGTTTATAAATTTCAAAAAAGTAAGTTAATTTAATTAAACAATAATATTTGTAAAATCAACAAATTCTAAAAATGAAGTACCTTTAAGTTGTTTGATACTAAATTTTTTTGACAATTCATCAAAACAAGTTTTAATTAAATCTATACTTATTTCTTCATTATTTAAAATTGATTTTTCTAGTTTTGTATAAGTGAATATAGGATATTTAGCAATAAATTTTATTATTTTAGTTTTTAATAATCTCTTTTCTAAATTTGATTCTAATAATGAATCATTTTTAAAATCTAATAATAAATTTATACATTTTTTTATAACATCTATATTTATATCAAGTTGTTGTATTATTAGATTTAAAAAAAACTTTATTCAATCTTTATAATTTGTGTTGCTATCAATTTTTTCTAATTGCACATAATATTCAAATTGATTTTCTAATATTGATTTTGATAAAAAGAAACAAGAATTGTTTGATAAACCAAATGAATTTATAATTAAATTAATTAGGATTCTACCAACTCTTCCATTACCATCAGAAAATGGATGTATTTTTTCAAAGTATGCATGAGCTATAGCGACTTTTATTGGTCCTTTTACTTGCAAAGGTAAATCAGCTCAAATTGAGTCATCATTTAATCATTCTATATAATCATCAATATATTCATCAATATAAAGGGGATTAGGTGGAGTGTGATTTGCAATTTTTGCATTTCTAATTCTTCACTGACCAGGGGTAGCATTTATTGCATCTGTTGAAATGATATTATCAAATAAATTTTTATGAATATCTAAAATACTCTTTTTGGTAAAAATATTTACTTTTTGAAAGTCTTTTATTGCAGTCTTTAAACTTCTTAAATAATTAGTTATTTTTTTACTTGTTGGATCATCACTTGCAAGAATATCGATATTACTAGTATAGATTCCTTCAATTAAATTTGAATTTCTTGCTTCGTATTTTAACATTTGCATAATTAAAAAATGAGTATCAAAAGGGCAAAACTCAATGTGCTTATTATATATATCAAATTTTTCCTTAATAATTTTTGATTGTTCTATAAAATCATCAGGGTTAAATTCAATATCTCTTATTTTGTAAAGCGTTAAGTCTTTCATTTAAATTATTATACAACAACATTATAGTTTTAATTTTAAATTATGGTTGTGTGCAATGTATTATATAATTAAATGGTAAGAATATTGTTGATAAGAAAAACGAGGTAATTATTTTGAATTCCAATAAGCAAAAAGTGTCAACTGTTCATGCTTATAAGCACAATGGGAATTTATATAGAGCATGAGAGAATGTTAGAATATCAAGGTTATCAAATGATGAGTCATTAATAGTTATTAATGAAGAAGTTTTGATAACTGAATTTAATGGTAGAAAGTGAAAAACAACTGAACCTGCAATTTGATTTTTTTATCCTAATCAATGATTTAATATTATATGTATGTTTAAAAAAGATGCTATACATTATTATTGTAATATTGCTTCACCATTTTTATTAGAAGATAATACTATTAAGTATATTGATTATGATTTGGATTTAAAAGTTTTTAATGATTTAAGTTATAAAATATTAGATTTAAGAGAGTTTAATAGAAATAGAATTAATTGAAGTTATTCAAGAGAAATTGTTGAGAAAGTATGAGAGAGTATTGATTATTTAAAAAAACTTATTAAAAGTAATGATGGAGTTTTTAATCATGACTATGTTAAAAAAGTCTGAGAAGATAGTAAAAAATAAAAGGAAATAATAAATGGATAAAAAGAAAATTAGAAACTTTAGTATTATTGCCCATATTGATCACGGTAAATCAACATTGGCTGATAGAATATTAGAAATGACAGGCAGCGTTCAAAAAAGAGATATGCAAGAGCAGTTATTAGATTCTATGGATATTGAAAGAGAACGAGGTATAACTATTAAACTAAACTCTGTTCAATTAAAATATGAAGCTAAGGACAATGAAGAATATATATTTCATTTAATTGACACACCAGGCCATGTAGATTTTACTTATGAAGTATCAAGAAGTTTGGCTGCATGTGAAGGTGCTTTATTAGTAGTTGATGCAAGTCAAGGAATCGAAGCACAAACATTAGCAAATGTATATTTGGCAATTGACAATAATCTAGAAATAATACCGATTATTAATAAAATTGATTTACCAGCAGCAGATCCTGAAAGAGTTAAAGAGGAAATAGAAAAAGTAATTGGAATTGATTGTTCTGAAGCCCCATTAATTAGTGCAAAAACAGGTAAGAATATTGAAGATGTTTTAGAAGCGATTGTTAAATATATACCATCTCCAAAAACAGCAAATGATGAAGAAAGTTTAAGAGCACTTATATTTGATTCATATTATGATAAGTACCGTGGAGTAATGGTATCAATAAGAATATTTTCTGGAAAAGTAAAAGTAGGCCAATCTATTAAAATGATGCAGTCAAATGCAACATATGAAGTAACTGAACTTGTAATAAAAAATCCATATGAAGTAAAAAAAGACTTTTTAGAAGCTGGAGAAGTAGGGTGACTTGCAGCATCAATTAAAACTGTTAAAGATGTGCATGTTGGTGATACTATTACCTCATTGGAAAACCCAGCCATTGAACCACTGCCTGGATATAAGAAACTAAATCCAATGGTTTATTGTGGTATTTATCCTGTTGATAGTGCTAAATATAAAGACTTGAAAGAAGCTCTTGAAAAAGTGTCATTAAGTGACTCTAGTTTAATTTATGAACAAGAAAGTTCACAATCTTTAGGGTTTGGATTTCGTTGTGGTTTCTTGGGATTACTCCATATGGATGTTATACAAGAAAGATTAGAAAGAGAATATGATTTAACATTAATTGCAACAGCTCCTTCTGTTATTTATAAAATAACTAAAACTGATGATGAAATAATTGAAATTGATAACCCAGCTTTACTACCAGAACCTCAAAAAGTAAAAATAATTGAAGAACCATATGTTAAAGTTACAATTATGACTCCAGACGAATATTTAGGAGATCTAATGGGATTATGCCAAGATAAAAGAGGTAATTATTTAGATATTGAATATGTTGATGATAATAGAAGAACATTAATTTATGAGATGCCTTTAAATGAAATAGTTTTTGATTTCTTTAATAAACTTAAGTCTATATCTAAAGGTTATGCATCATTTGATTATGATTTAATTGGATATAAACAATCTAAACTAGTTAAAATGGATGTATTATTAAATGGAGAATTAGTAGACGCTTTATCAACAATAGTACATAAAGATTTTGCATACCATAGAGGTAAAAACTTAGTTGAAAAACTAAAAGAAATAATACCAAGACAGAATTTTGAAGTTCCAATACAAGCAGCAATTGGAAGCAAAGTAATAGCACGTGAAACTATTAAAGCAATGAGAAAAAACGTTCTTGCTAAATGTTATGGTGGAGATATATCACGTAAGAAAAAATTATTAGAAAAACAAAAAGAAGGTAAAAAAAGAATGAAAGCTATAGGTTCAGTTGAAGTTCCCCAAGAAGCTTTCATTGCTGTGTTAAAGATTGATGACTAATATAATACTTTTAAATAAATTAAAAATAGTGTAAAATAATATAAACAAAGGGGAATTATTATGAGAAAATTAAATGTGTTTAACATTATATTATCTATTACAACTGGTATATTTATGATTTTCTTATTACCTTTTTTAACAATGAATTCTACATTAGATATAGAATTTAGTTTTGATACGTCAATGAAATTAGGTTATTTTAAATACATTTATACAGTAATGGGAGGATTATTTTTGTTATTCGCATTACTCTCTATTTTATTAAAAAAAGAGTCAAAAAAAGTATTTTCAATATTAACTGTAATAATTGGTGTAGTATCAATTGCTTTAACTGCAGCTAATTCAATATGAGACCCATATTCATTAACATGAATTAGAAACTTTTCAGTTTATACAACAATAGCATTACTAATAATTACCCAATGTTTAAATATATTTAATATTGCATTAGGAGAAATATCTTCTAATATTACATTATCAAAAAGTGAGCAGACTTTTGCAAGTCAACCATTACAAAATTACAGTCCGCAAGATAACTTTGACCATTCAACAAATACAGTTTATAACCCAATTGAATCAGTTGATCCAAATGATATTGTTAACAAAATTAATAGTATGAGAAATGGCTTAAGTAAGCCATATGAGGATGCAATAAAAGAAATTGAAAAAACTGGTGAATTGAGTGGTATTAAAATTGATGAAATATTTAAAAATGATGAAAATGTAGAAAACAAAATAGTTCCCATTGAAGTAAAAAAAGAAGAGAAACACAAAGATGATGAATCTTCAATAGATTTTTACGATCCATTAGCTTTTAGTGATTTAGACAGTTATGGGAACATTAGAAACACTGATAAAGAAACTTCTAAAGGTACTTTTAAGTACATATCTAGAAGAGTAGAAAATGACGATAATAAACATTAGAAACTTTACTAAAAATAACTTAGTGAAGTTTCTTTTTTATTAATGTAAAATTATATTTAGGTGATGATATGGCAAAACAAAAAATGAAAAAGTCTAAGGAAGTATTAGAAAAATTAAAGTATAAAAAGTATAGTCCAAGCAACATAATATTAAATACCATCATAGCAACAACAAGGATAATAATGCTAGTTTTTGCATTCGCAGCACCGGCTTTGTTTATACTTGCAATAATTTATGATCAAGGAATTAGAAGTTTGTTTTTATTTTGTTTATCATTAATTGTTTACCAAAAAGGACATGTTTATGAGCAATCATATAATAATATTGCTTGATGAGTTTTTATACCTTGTGCAATTTTAATATTAATAATATGTTTTATTTTAGGTTTAGCATTTCCATTTATTTCTAAGAATTCTTGAAATCAAAGAGCAGTACTTGCTTTTAATCTTTTATTTTGACCAATATTGTTTGGCTCAATAATTTATATAATCAATTATACTATTCCTTATTTTGGTAGTTTTGGAGAAGTGGGAAGTTCAAGTTCAATCGACGAGAACAATGTTGTAGATTGATATTATAATGCTTTAAAAAATAACTACAGTTACACTAGTTTTTGAATGATTATTATACAAAGCATATATGTTATTATTTTTGGTTTTGGAATATTTACAATATTCGAAGCAGATTTAGCAAGAAGATATAAAATATTTTACTTTGATGAAAGAATTAATAATCCAGATAATTATTCAATGTATAACCATGTTTTAGAAGGAAAACTGAATTTTGGAGAAGTTGAAGGTACTGAAATTGGTAAAGAACTTAAAAGACTGAATAAGGAAGAAAGAGATTATCAAGAAAATTTAAGAATAAATTACATAATGGAGTTAAAGAAAAAAAGACATGAACGAAAGAATGCAAAAAAATCTAAGCATAATAAAAAAACTTAGTTACAAAGGCCAAGAAATACAGTATTATTTAACTTTTAAAACACAAAAGTATATTAGATTAAAAGTTATTGACAAAAAAATTATTATCTCTGCACCAATTCAAGCACAAGATTGAGAAATAGAAGGTTTAATTTATAAAAACATATCTAAAATTATTAAAATAATAAGCTCTCAAGGTTCTTTATTTCATATATCTGAAAACGGTTTTGTCAAAATTTTTGGAAAAGAACAGCATGCCTATTTTCTTCCAACACCAACTGTTGATTACCCACAATATACATTTAGAGTTTATGAAACAGAACAAGAAACAATAAAAAAAATGTATAAAAAATTAGCTATAATTCACCAAAATGATTTTATAAAGGTTGTTAATAGATGAAAAGAAATAATGAACCTAGACTTTAAGAACTTAACTATAAAAGAAATAAAAAATAAATGGGGAGTATGTTATCCAGATAAGTCAAAAATTATCTTAAATATTAGATTAATACATTATCCTATACAAGCTCTTGAATATGTGGTTGTTCATGAATTATCTCACTTAGTTCATAAAAACCACTCTAAAAGCTTTTGAAATCATGTTAGAAACTACTTACCAAATTATAAAAATATAAGTGAAATATTAAAAGATTCGTCAATATAAAGTATAATAATTTTAAATGGAGTATGTTATGGGTTGAAAAAAAGAATTTAAAAAACTAAAAAAAGAATTTAATAAAAGTAACTCTGTATTTGACTACTCTGATGGTGTATCAAGTATAATAGCCTGAGAAAGATCAATGATGAATGCTAGTTATTGAAACATTGACAATTTATTAGAACAAATTGAATTTTATAATGAAAAAATTAAAGAGTTATTATCAGTTCAAAAGTTACCTACAACAATGAATTCTTATGAATGAAAGTTTGGTAGATATAATATAACTGAACATTTTGTTTCTTTACCAGCTGTAAGTTATTTTTCTTCTATTTATGATTATTTATCAACAAGATTAGACTCATATTCAGCAACTGTAATTATAATGTCTTTAACTAAGTTTACATACTACACTACAATAAAATTTTGAAAAGTATTTAACTTTACATTTTCAAATAAAGACATTGATGATGAACCATTAAAAAAAATGTTTGAAATAATGCAAAGAACTGCTTTAGACACAATTGATGCAATCATTGAAAAATCTATTAGACTTGTTAATGATAGAAGACTTGATGCCTATAAAAACCACTTAATAATAGAAGAAATAATAGACTTAGGGGATGAAAATACATATCACTGATCAAAAATGCTAGATCAATCAGTAGATATCGTAATTGAAACATATATGTTTCAAAATAACTATGGAACAAGCTCTAGTACAAGTAAATTTAGCTCTAACTTTTTTGATGACGATAATGAAAACTTCGATGATTTTTTTGAAAAAACAAAAACAATTGTTTTCCATGATGAAGTAAATGAAGCGTTTTCTTATTTTGGATTAACTAAGTTTTCTAAACCTGAAGAATTTAAAAAAATTTATAGAAAGTTTGCAAAACAATTTCATCCAGACGTTAATCAAGAACCATATGCAGCAGTAGAAATGAAAAAAATTAATGTTTTTAAAACTATTATTGAACAATATTTTGATAAATATGCTATTTCTTAAGAGGATATAAAAATGTTTAAAAATGATTGAAATGAATTAATTGAAGCAGCCAATAAAGTCCTGAATAATTTTTCTAAAAATAATAAAAAAATAATAAAATCATTAACTAATTTTGGCAAAAAAATTGTTAAGGTATCATCATCTTATATAGAAAACAGAAAAGACTTTTTTGAATTCATAGAAGAAAATTACACAATTTTTAGTGAAGAAGCAATAAAAATTTATATGAATGCTGATATTGCTTCATTAATAATGCAATTAAACGAAGGTTCTAACGATTATTTAATATTAATTAACGTTTTTAAGAGTTTACTACACTCTTTAGATAGTTTAAAGAAAAAAAATTTAATTAATTGTGTTTTTTCTTTGATTGATAGAGAAGAAATTGATATTATTAAAGAGTTAGTTTATTTAAAAGAAAAAGCAATCTTTAGTAAAAAAGATAAACTTTCTGAAAATCTAAAAAAAGTTTTTAAAAAACAAAATTTAAATGAAGATAACTTTTTTGAAATGTATGTAAAATTAGATTTTTGAAACGATATAAAAGCTCTGGTAGAATCTTCTCTTGATACTTATAATTATGGTTCAAACTACTTTAAAGAATTATTGTCTAATGAAGATGGATTTGAAGAGGATATGATTATAAATATTTGAGCTTTATTATCAATAAATTTATGTTATTTAGATTACTTAAATCTAAATTGAAGGAGTTAAATGTGTTAAGAGACTATGATTATTATAGCTTTTTACCCTACAACATAATCAATAAAGAAATTATTGTACTTTTTTCTATGTTTGGTCAAGATAACAAATATTTAAAACAAGTAGAATATGAGTGATTTGGGAAAAAAGACCTTGATTCTTTTAGAGAATTTATAGAAAATTCTTTTGATAAAACAGAAGTAGATAAAGATAAAATTGTAAATAGAGATAGTTTAAGTTGTTTGTTAAGATTAATGTCTATGTGTGATTGTTTCTTTGACTATCAAAACATGTATGATATAACAAGAACATTATTCATTGAAACTAATAAACAAAAAATTGATAATTTAGAAGTGTATGATTATGCATTTAAAGAGTTTGCATTCTCATTTTTAAAAGATTTTGATGATGAGTTTAATAAATTAATGGTTTCACCAAAATATATATTAGTTATAAAAGAAATTGGTGATTCCTTAGAAAAAATAAAAAACAATGAAAGATTTAGTTGTTTAATTCAAGAGTTTTATAAATTGAATGATTTAATTAGTGATTTATTAGATATATTAGAATTAACAGAAGACGATAAAAGTGAATTTGAAACAAAAGAAGAGGTAGTTTTATATAATTTTGCTATTTATTATTCAACTAAGTTCTATTTTAGTTTATTATTTAGAGAGTTGATAATTCAACAAGAAGAAAAATTAACAAATACAATTATAATGATTGAAAAACCACTAGTAATTGAAGATGAATTGAGATTTAAAGAGTCAAAACTGGTTTCTGATTTACCCGAGGATTTATTTTATAGAGCCTTAAAAAATTAGAGTTTTAGAATTTTAGGAGAAATTATGAATAAGAAAATTATCAATATTGCAGTTATCGCCCACGTTGATGCAGGGAAGTCAACATTAGTAGATGCTTTTTTAAGTCAAGCGGGAGTGTTTAGAGCTAATGAAGAAGTTAAAGAACAAATTATGGATAGTAATGATCAAGAAAGAGAACGTGGTATTACAATATATTCAAAAAATTGTTCTATTGAATATAAAGATTACAAAATAAATATTGTTGATACACCAGGCCATGCAGATTTTTCAAGTGAAGTTGAAAGAATAATGAAAACTGTAGATACAGTTATTTTATTAGTTGATTCATCAGAAGGCCCAATGCCTCAAACAAGATTTGTTTTATCAAAGGCTTTGGAACTTGGTATTAATCCTATATTATTAATCAATAAAATTGATAAAAAAGATCAAAGAGCATTAGAGGTAGTAGACGAAGTTCTTGAGTTATTTATGGAATTAGATGCTAACGATAATCAACTAGAATTTCCAACATTATTTGGTATAGCTAGAGAAGGAATTGCACAATATTCATTAGAAGAAAAAAGTTCAAACTTAGAACCGCTGTTTGAAACAATTGTAAAACAAGTTGGAAACTATCCGTTGGAATTAGTTAATGAACCAACTCAATTACAAGTTTCTTCATTGGCATATGATTCATTTATTGGTAGACTAGGTATTGGTAGATTATTCAAAGGTACTTTAAAAGAAAATCAACAAGTAGTAGTGTCAAAAAATAATTCAAACACTGTTAAAGCAAAAATATCGGGTTTATTTGTATACCAAGGTCTTAAAAGAATTGCTGTAAAAGAAGCTCAGGCAGGAGATATTGTAGTTGTTTCAGGGATATCTGATTTAACTATTGGGGACACAATTTGTGATACAGAAAACATAAATCCACTTCCACCAATCATTATTGAAGAACCAACTATGAGTATGAATTTTTTAGTTAATACTTCACCTTTTGCTGGTAAAGTAGGTAAATTTCTTACAACAAGAAATATAAAAGAAAGACTTGATAAAGAACTGGAAGTTAATGTTGGTTTAAAAGTAGAACCATTAAGTGACTCTTCAGCCGATGGTTTTAGAGTTTTAGGAAGAGGAGAGTTGCATTTATCAGTTTTAATTGAAACAATGAGAAGAGAAGGATTTGAAATTGGAATTTCAAGACCTGAGGTTATTTTTAAAGTTGACGAAAAAGGTAATAAACAAGAACCTGTAGAAAAAGTTATAATTGATGTTCCAACTGAATATTCTGGAACAGTTATAAATAGGCTAAATCTTAGAAAAGGTATAATGCTTGATATGCATTCTGATGGAGTTAGAGATAAGGTTGTATATAAAGTTCCAACTCGTGGATTAATTGGATTTAAAACTGAATTTATAAATGATACACGTGGAGAAGGAGTGTTTGTTAAATCAATAATTGGTTATGAAGATTATAAAGGTAAAATTGATGGTAGACAAAATGGTGTTCTAGTTTCAATGGCAAATGGTGTTACATTACCATATGCACTTAATAATCTTGAAGAAAGAGGGATTTTATTTGTAGGGCCTCAAGTTGATGTATATGACGGTATGATTGTTGGTTTACACTCAAGAGCTAATGATTTAAATGTTAACCCAACTACTGGTAAAAAACTTACAAATACAAGAGCTAGTGGTAGTGATGATTCAGTAAAATTAACTCCACCTAAAAAATTTACATTAGAAGAAGCTATTGAGTTTATTGAGTGAGACGAACTTGTTGAAGTTACTCCAACTGATATTAGAATTAGAAAAAAATGATTAAGCGAAAATGAAAGAAAACAACATAGAAACGACCCTCACTAAATATAAGTAATTAATCTGTATTAACAGATTTTTTTTATGCTATAATTTAAAAAATACTTTTATAAGTTTAAGAGAAAAATGAATAACTTAAAAAATAAAATGAGTGGGATTGTAGATTTATTGTATTGACCAATTATTTTGATAATTGCTTTTTATTATTCTTTAAGTCTTAATAATAAAATAGATAATCTATTTATATTACAATTCTTTTCACAATTTATAAGAGTGCAAAGCATTATAGTATGTATAATTGCATTAATAAAAACAAAACGTTATTTTAAAGAAATTATTGACGATTTTTATTATGAAGCAGATTTTAATTTAATCCAGTTTAAGGGTTTACAGTTTAATTGTTTATTTTCTTTATATTTATATAACTCAGTTCCTGGGAGTTCTATGTTTATGGATTTATTTATATTTTTAATTTTTATATCATTTGAATTAACTTACTTTATATATAATTTAACAAAACATGATTTATTTAAATACTTATTTTTATTGATAATAAGCATCTTAAAATCAATAATTAGGTTTATTTTAAATACTTTGAAAATAGTTTCATTTGTTAAAGTAAAATTAAAAAACTTATTTTTAAAAAGATATCAATTTAATAATAATTATGTCTCCCAAATTAAAAAAACCAAAACTATCAGATATTTTATATTTGTTTATGGAGATATGATAGATTAACTTTTGTTATTATAAAAAACATTAATTTATGAAGCAACATTTTTGAAGTGCTTTCATAAATAGTTGCTTCTTTGTATTTATAAAGGAGACAAAATGACAAAAGTTACAAATAAATATTGGTATTTGATATTTATGTATTTAATATTATCAATAATATCAAATGCAGGAATTGTTTATGGTGGATATAAATTTTCTTCTATTGTGGAAGGTTTATTTGCAAATGATATAGATTATGTATTAAAACAAACATACATTTTAATAGGTGCTTTCATAATAGGTATAGTATTTTATTATTTCTCTGAATTAATGAAAGTATTTACAGTTAAAAAATTGAACTTACAATTAAAAAAAATCATAGTAAATAAAATAAACAACCTATCAGATAAAGAATATGCAGAATATAAAAAAGGTGAATTATTATCTTGGCTAACTAAGGATTTTGATTCAATTAATAAAATGATCTTTTCAGGAATATTTAGCATTTGTGATGGTAGTGCTGGAGTTGTATTATCTTGTTATGCAATATTTAACTTTCATTGAATAATTGGTCTTTCATTATTTGGAATAACAATTTTAATGTTTATATTACCAAGTATTCTACAACCACTTGCTTCTAAAAAAGCTGAAAAACTTTCTAAAAGTAACGAAGAGTTTGTGAAAAGAATAGAAAACTTACTTAATGGTTATACTGTTTTTTCATACTCTAATAAAAAAAATGTATTTAATCGTTTATTTAATCTTGAAAATATAAAAGTAGAAAAAGCAACATTTTCATATGGTAATATAGATGCAACACAGAAATTTGTTTTATTTTCTTTAATGATTGTTAGTCAATTAGTTTTAATGTTATTAACAATGTTTTTATCATTAAATAACATGACTGAAAAAGGAGCTATGTTATCGGTTGCAAATCTTTCTGGAACATATTTTCAAGCAGTAAATTCTCTTTTTGGTTCTTTATTTACTTTAAGAGCCGGTAGAATGATCTCTAAAAAATTTAAAATTAAAGAAAAAGATATAAATTATGAAACTAAAAATATATCATTTGATTCATTAAAACTTAAGAATCTTAGTTATAAAATAAATAACAAAGTTCTATTTCATAACCTAGATTTAGAAATTGAAAGACAGAAAAAGTATTTAATAATAGGAGATTCTGGAAAAGGGAAAACCACTTTGTTTAAAATATTATTTGGTTTAGTTGATGACTATAATGGTGAAATAATATTAAATGAGAAATTTAATTATAAAGATTTAAATATTAATGATTTAAGAAATCTGATAGCTTACTTACCACAAGATATTTCTATATTTAATGATACTTTAAAAAATAACTTAACATTATTTAATGATGATATAAGCGAAGAAAAAATCATTAATGTTTTAAAAAAAGTAAATCTTTCTAAGTTATTAGAAAATAATGGATTAGATAAAATTATAAACTCAGAAAGTAAAAATATGTCAGGTGGTGAGTTGCAAAGAATTGTAATTGCAAGAGCATTATTACAGGATAAAGATATAATGATACTTGATGAAATAACATCAAGTTTAGATTTAGAAAATAGAAAAAATATTGAAGAATTAATTTGTAAATTAAATAAAACTGTTTTATTCATATCACACACAGCAAATACAAGTGACTCTGGTTTTGATAAAATAATTCAATTGTAAAAAACTTATTATTAACATTACTTTATTACAAACTTTTTAATAGATTTTTTATTAAAATTATATAATATAATAAAAAAAAATCTATTAAAAAATAGTTAAAAGTAAAGGAATTAATTGTAAATAGGGTTATTATTATTTATGTAAGGAGAGAGTTAATATGTCAAAAATAGTTAATATAAAAGCAAGAGAAGTACTTGATTCAAGAGGTTTTCCAACAGTTCAAGTAGATGTAACAACAGAATTTGGTGGTTTTGGAAGTGCAAAAGTTCCTTCTGGAGCATCAACAGGTTCTAGAGAAGCTCTAGAATTAAGAGATGGGGACAAAAAAAGATATAACGGAAAAGGTGTTTTAAAAGCAGTTAGCAATGTAAATGATAAAATAGCATCTAAAGTTATTGGTATGGAAGTAACAAATCAAGTTGAAATTGATTTATTAATGTGTAAACTTGATGGAGATGATTTCAAAAAAAATCTTGGAGCTAATGCAATTCTAGGTGTTTCATTAGCAGTTGCAAAAGCAGCAGCCAGTGAATTAGAAATTCCTTTATATAGATATATTGGTGGTGTAAATGCTAGAAGATTACCTGTTCCAATGTTAAATGTTATTAATGGTGGAGAACACGCTGATAGTGCAATTGATTTTCAAGAATTCATGATTATGCCAGTTGGAGCACCTTCTTTTAAAGAAGCTTTAAGATGAGCATCAGAAACTTTCCAAGCATTAAAAAAATTATTACATGATAAAAATGATATAACAGCTGTTGGAGATGAAGGTGGATTTGCACCTAACTTTGAATGAGCTTACAAAGAACATACTTTAGAAAATTTTAAAGCAAAATCACCAGTTGAAGTTGCATTAGATTTATTAGTAGAAGCTATTAAAAACGCAGGATATGAAACAGGTAAAGAAGGTATTATGATAGCAATGGATTGTGCTAACTCTGAACTATACATTGACGGTAAATATCATTTCAAAAAAATTGAAAAAATTACTGGTAAAGAATATGCATTAACTACTGATGAAATGATTAATTTCTTAGACAAATTAGTTGATAATTACCCAATAATTTCAATTGAAGATGGATTAGCTGAATCAGATTGAGATGGGTTCCAAAAACAAGTTGAAAAAATGGGAAGTAAAATTCAAATTGTTGGAGATGACTTATTCGTAACTAATCCAAAAATTACAGCTGAAGGAATTGAAAAAAAAGCAGCAAACTCTGTTTTAATTAAATTAAACCAAATCGGTACTTTAACTGAAACAATAGAAACAATTCAAATGGCTCAAAAAGCTGGTTGAACAGCAGTTACTTCACATAGATCAGGTGAAACTGAAGATTCAACAATTGCTGACTTAGCAGTTGCTTTAAATACTGGACAAATCAAAACAGGATCAATGTCAAGATCAGATAGAATTGCTAAATACAATAGGTTATTAGAAATTGAAGATGAACTAGGTGATGCAGCAATTTATGATGGATTAAAATCTTTTTATAACTTAAAATAAAAAATAAAACTATTGGTTTACCATTAGTTTTTTTATTTATAAAATGAAACAAAGATAATTAATTATTTATAAATTTAAATCTATATAATAATATTAAAGTAGTAATAAATATTTATAAATAGTGTGAGGAAAATAAAATGAAAAATATTAATTTAAATATATTTAATTTTAATTTTAAGAAATTAATAATGAATAAAGTTTTAATAATATTAACAGCTGTTTATTTATCTGTTTCAACGATATTTGAAATAATATCTTTTTACAATTATTTCGATGTCACAAATAAGTATTTTGATAAAATTGACTATTATTTTGATTGTTTTTTCTTTTTAAAAATGATTTTTGATGTAATTTTGCTATCAATTATTGTTATTTATATTACTACATTGCTTTTTTATGTAGATAAAAAAGAAGGAAAAATAGATTTGGAAATAAAAGGCGGTATTAGTGTATTTCAAAGTTTTTTTTCAAGATTTATTATATTATTTGTTACATGCATTGTAATACTTATATTTAATTTTATAGTCCAAAGCTTATTAACACTTTCTATAAGTAACTATTTTATAGAGGCAAAATTAAAAGTTTTAAGTTTTTTTGCTTATAAGTTTTTATTAATAACTATTGTTTCTGCTTTAGCATTTATATTATTATTGTTAATTAAAGCAAAAATATCACTTATTATAATTTCTATATTAGCTTCTTTGATATCTGTATCTCAGGCTGTTGGAGGGATTAAATATAGCGAAATTAATGAACTATATCGTTATCAGGCAAATACATTTATGTATGAAAAACAAACTTCTTTTATAAATAAATTTAAAAATGATGAAGTATTTACTGATATATTTGAAGGTTTCAAAAAAGCATATAATTACACAAGTCCAGATTTCATTCAATATCAATATGGAAATTATGATTATATTCTAGAAAAATATAAACAAAAGGCAATTGATACTTTTGGAACTAACTATGTTGATTTCATAGTTTATTTAAATAAGTTGTTTGATGAAAACTATACTAAATTTACTAACTATAATTTAAACGGGTTTAGAATGGAAGATACTCTTACTTACAACTTCAGACCCATTGTTCTTAAGTTTGACTATTTAATGAAAAATAATAATAGAATTTACAACATATTAAATAAAGTTATTAGTTTATCAAATGAAAGTAAGTATGAAAATATATTAAATGCTCTTAAAGATATTTCAAATAATTATTTTAAATTTATAATGACCTATAAAGGAAATGTATCATATCCTGCCGATAGTTATATAGATTATAGTATCTATCAGGGCTATTTTACAAACACACTTATAAATTATAAAACACCAGATCAATTTGACCTATATTATTTTATTTCCTCAATGTTTTTTGAAATAACTTTTTGAAATAACTATTATGAATCAAATTACAAAAAAGGTATAGATTTAAAGTTAACACCAAGTGATGAGCTACTAAATAAAATAAAATTAATTACACATATCAACCCATTTAATCAACTATCACAACTTTCATATGGTAATTATTTTGGAGAAAACTATAAATATTATCATGATAAATTTTCAATTACTTCACCAAATCATTTATTTGAAAGTCCAACCACACCTTTACAATATAAATATTTTATTGATACTTCTAATGAGGAAGGGCCAGTAAAACTTGAAAATTTAGAAGAACAAACCATTGAGTTTGTAAATTATATTTACTTGTACTTTATGTACTTTATATTAATGATTATTTTGTGGTATATTGGTTATCTAAAATATAAAAAAGTTATTAAATTATAACTAAATAAAATTTGTAATTTAATATTGTTTAATTTTATTTGTTTAATAAAAATGGTAAAGCTATTAATTTAGATTATCGATTATATAAAAATATTTGATTAGGATAAAATTATGAAAAATACATCTATGTTTATAAATTCTCATTTTTTAAATTTATTATACAAAAGAATATATAAGAATTATTTCTTTATATCATTTTTTATTACAATAATTATTTTTTCAATTATTTTTCAAGCAATCATAAATACAATACTTTCTAAAGAAAAAGAATCTTTTTTAGATAAGAAATCTAACTACTTTCAATTTTTATTAATTAAAACTATTATAATTTCATCTTTACTAATTATTTTTTCTTTCTCTATAAGCCAATTTTTCTTGTATAATGATAGGAAAATTAATATATTTAATTTAGAAATAAAAACAGGAGTTAATATTAAAATCTCTATATATTATAGATTATTAGTAATAATATCTTATATAACTTTATTAATTTTAATAATGCTAGTAATTGACTCATTTTTTCTTTTAAATATCTCAAATAAGTTTGAAATACTTAAAAACTTAATTATAACTAAATATAGCTTCTATTTTTTATTAACGACTTTAGTTGTATCCATTTCATATTTATTATTAAATTTTATAAATGAATATATAATTTATATTTTGGTTGGCATAACATCTTTTTTTCTACCATTATCTTCATATGTTAGTCCAATTATTAATCAAACTTACTCTGAAATAGAAAAAATTTATAACTCTTCAGATAGTATTAATAATAATAGTCTTAGATATAAAAGTTTAAATAAAATAGCAAATAGTATTTATCAAAATGATGATTATAACAATACCTTTAACATTAATTTTGATATAAATTCTTTAAAAGATTTATCAATATTGCAAGGTAACTTTTTAAAAAATAATTTTTATGATGATTTAAACAATACATCACCATTTTTTTATAATTTTATAAATGATAGTCACAAATTTTATTTAAATAAAAATTTAAATAATAACAAAAAAATAAATTTTGAGGATTTCATTTTTAATCAAAGTAACTACAATTATGTTGAAGATAACAATTTATACTATTTTTATGATATTCTAAGTGACTATATGAAAAATATTAACAATGAGGATTTTAAAAATTTTATTAATATCTTCTTGGATTTTTCAAAAGAATTTTTGGTATTAAATCTTTTTGCATCAGACATTTTTATTGACTCATCTAGTTCCGGATTATTAAATGAACAATTATGAAAGAATGATATTGATAAATATTCAAGCCTAGAAGAAATTTCTTTATATTGATTTATTGCTAAAACTTATAATCTAATGTTAGAAATGTCTAATGTTGAATTTACTAATGTGTTAACTTTAAAAGATGAAGAAAACAATGTAAATGATATTAAGCTATTCCAATATTTAAACCCATTTGAAATTTATAAAACTATTACTTACGGGGGTTTTTACAAAAATGATCAAGAATATGTTGCAATAATTAATTCCAGTACACAAAGTGGTTTGTTGATAAGAAGCTTCTATAAACTTGTATACAAGGAAAATGTTTCTAATAATTCTGATTATAAAATAACTGATTATAGTTATGTTGAGTATGATATTTTTAATTATGATATTTTTTATATTGTAATTATTTTAATAGTTATAATTAATATATATTTAAATTTTTATAGAATAAAAAAATTACTAATTGAGTAAAGGATGAAAAAATGATAGAAGTAAAAAATTTAAGTAAAAAGTATAAAAAAAATAAAAAACCCGCATTAGAAAATGTAAGTTTTAAATTTAAAGAAAAAGATATTTGTTTATTTTGTGGGCCGAATGGTGCTGGTAAAACAACTACAATTAAAGCTATATTTAACGAGTTAAATTATAAAGAAGGAGAAATTCTATATAATAATGAAAAAATATTAAGTACGCATTTAAAAGATTTTTCCTTTTTCCCTGATAGTAATAATATTCCATTGTCATTGACAATTAAAGAATACATTGAGTATATTGGAAATATTCATAAAATAAAAAACAAGGACCTTAAAAACAAGACAGAATTTTTAAAAAGTTTTTTTGGATTAGATGAACATATTAATAAAAAAATAAAGCATTTAAGTGCAGGTTGAAAGAAAAGAGCAATATTTGCAGGTGCTTTAGTTAATGAACCTAAATATATTTTTATGGATGAACCGACTGCCAATTTAGATATTGCTTCTAAACAATATTTTGTTAATATTGTAAAAGAATTAAATAAAAAAGGTGTTACATTTTTTATAACAACCCATCAAATTGATGACTTTTCAATTATAACTAATAAACTAATATTAATAAATAAGGGAAAAATACTTTTTGATGATTATGTTAATCCAGAAGGTTCAGACCTTAAGGATTTATATTTGAAATACATTAAGGAAGATGAAGTTGATGTAAATAAAATAAACGATCTATACAATAAATAGCCCTTTAGTAAAATAAAGATTTTTAAAAAATATAATTTTAATAGTATAAAACACTAAAAAAAATTTCAATTGTAATTTTTTATATAAAATTTTAAAACACTTAAAATTTGAAATATTTAAATAAAAATTAAGAGATTAAAAAAATTTAAAAAAAAGGAAGTTAATTAGACCAGTATAAAATACTGGTTTTTTATTAGAAAAAATATTGTGAAACCTTTATAATTAAAAAATAAAAGATCAAATCGTAAAAGCTACAAAAAAATTTAGAAAAATAGATAATGATTTAAATATTAAAGTTGAATCTTATTAATTAGAATTTAATATAAAACCAATCAAAGTCTTTAGTTTTATAGTCTATATTAGTCTTGCAAATAAATTAATTTTTGGGTAAAAATCTAAAATAATAGTTCTGAAAGGAACTTAAAGAAAAAAGATTATTAATTACTTAAATGAAAATAAATTTATACCTTAAAACTAATCTTGCTTTTAATGAAAAATAACTTTTTATAAATAAAGTAAAAGAGTATATTTAATATATTTAAATATAAGAGATAAATCCTAAGTTTAAAAAATTTTTTAGTAATTTAGATAAAAAATATATAATAATTGAATTGATTTAAAAAGATATAACATTTATGTGAGTAATGATTCAATTTTAATCAACTACAATAAACCTGGACAAGTTGAACTTTTATGGTGTAAACAATATAACTTAATTAAAAAAATTACAAGCATGATATTTTTATTATTTAAGTCAAAAAACCATTTTTTTATAAAGTTAATTCAACAAAAATTTAAATATTTTTTTTAATTATTTTAAAAATAAATACATATTTATTAAGTATGATATTAAAAAAAATATTTAATCTGGTTGAGATTTATTTTATATTTTAAAAATATGTAAGTATGTTAACAAGATTAATAATTTATTACACTATATTCTAAAAATATGTTTCTTAGATTTAAATATATAAATTTAATTTTATAAAAGTTTTTTATAATAGTTTTTATAATTTATTTGTTATATTAACAAACTATAACCAATAAATATATGATATTAAAAAATAATGATTTATAAATAATTGTTTTATTAAGGTTAAATAATTCATCAATTTTTTTTATTGTATAACAATTTTTAATAATCATAATTTAAATTAATAAAGAGAATTTGATAATAGATTTATAACAAAATTAATTTTTAAAATATTAGAAAACATTAATATACTCTATTTATAAAAATAGCAAATATTTGTAATCTTAAAACTGTTAAAACAAGTCACTATATTAACAAAACAAACTTAATATTTATAAGTAATGTTGTGGAATTTTTTTTAAATTTTATAATATATAATAAAATATATTACTATAAGTTATATAATTATTATGTAAATGAATTAAAAAATGGGACACAATAATGTTTATATTAGGTTTTTTAAACTCAGTGTAATTAAATATTATGCGTTTATCCTCCTTTTAAGCAAAAATATAATTATAAATATATTAATTAGTATTAATTAAAACTAAACCTTCTATTAATTAAATTACAAAATTATTTTTAGAAATATACTTATTCATTATGATTTGTATTAATTAAAAGTTTTAATAAAACTAATAAGGAATGATTTAAATGAAAAAAAGTTTACAGATTTTATTAACAATTATAATAGTTATTTTAACTACATTACAGTTTTTTATAAATGGATCAAATATCAAAAATGATATGCAATATAATATTTATGATAATCAATTAAATATTAAAAATAAAGTTGAAAAAAACGCTAAAGCTGTTGGATGGGGTGGGCTTGCTATTCAATATTTTATTTTTGTGCATTCAGATATTTTACAAAACAAATATATTTCAGAATTAAAAGATAGTTATTTGAGCACAAATACCTTTAACAATCAAAAAAATTTAATTAGTAAACAAAACATATTTTATTCAAGTGTAGTTTCAAGTGCTTTATTGTTATCACTATATTCAACAACAGATTACAACGAATTTTTTGCAGAATCTGTTTCAAAATGACAAACTTTTGATGATAGTATAAAAAATAAGTCATGAGAAATATTAAACTACTTTTTCTTAAATATTTATAAAATACTGAAAGCAAATACTCCTGGAAGATTGAAAGACTTTAATTACATAAAAAACATAATAGATGAGGATTTTAAAAAAGAGGAAAGCAAAAGTTTAATTTTTCATACAAATTTAGAAAAACCACAAACCGATTTAACTTATGAAGATCTTTATTATGTTGATGATAACTTTGGTATGAAAAATTTATATTCTTATGATTATTTATATGGATTTGTACCAAATGTACTTGATTACTCTTTAAATGCTTGAACATATACATTAAATAATAATTCACCTCAGTATTCCTTTAAATACTCTTATAAAAGATATAATAGTGAGAATATTAAACCTGTTTTAAAAAAATTTAACCAAGAAAGTTTTAATATAACTGAACTCAGGAAAGTTAAATAATGATGTTTATACAAAAGCATCACCAGAATCAATTAAACAATTTCACAATGTCCTTGATAACCCAAAATTCGAAACTTTTGAAGATCTTGCAACTTTTTATCAAAATTTAACATATATAGAAAAGTATAAATATTCTAATATAGATTTTGCCAAAAGTGTTTATGCACTAGGTTATGTAAATAATTGATATCTTGAAAAAGTAGAACAATTTAAAAATTTACTTCTTAAAGTATTTAATTTAGCTTGATACATAACTAAATATGAAAATGAAAATTACTTTGCATATTTTATATACACAATTATATACTCATCATCTAAACCTCTTTTTGAAGGTGCAACTTCAACTGCCTATACATATATATACTCATCCAATAATTACGATTCTAGTATTGCTACATATCAATTATTTTCAAAGGATTCTTTCACTAGATATCCTAGCGAAAAGTATAACGTACAGTATTATAATAATGTTATTTCAACACCAGTTGTCATTAATTCAATAAGTCATGAAATGGGACACTCATTAGACTATTTTCTTGGACAAACAAAGCAATATGAAGCTAATCAAAAACAAAATTATAAAAAAAATTTAGAAACAACTTACTACAACAGAAAACTTTTTAATAAAACTATATTGGGTCTAGATACAATTGCACCAGAAGGTTATCCTCAACCTGAACCTCTACCCCCTGACCCACCAATTAATCCTGACCCACCAATTAATCCAAATCCCCCAAATAAACCAAAACCCCCGTACATAAATTCAAGTGGTAGTGGTTTATCTTCTGAAACTATAACAACTATATTGCTAGTTTTCACAATAGTTCCAGCAGTAATAATTTTTATAACTATAATCACAATAGTTATTGTTAAAAAACATAAAAAAAATAAAAAGACAAAATAAAATTAACATTATTTATCATAAACAGCAAAAAGTAAGCTAAGTAGACCAGTATAAAGTACTGGTTTTTTTGTTAGAAAGGAAATAATGCCAAAAATTTATGATGAGAATTTAAGAAAAGAAGCTATAGAAAGATATAAAAATGGAGAAAATATAGACAAAATAGCTAAAGATTTGAATATTAAAGCGGGATCGCAATTAATAATAATTTGATATAAATCCTGAAAAACTTGTTATTCTTATAATTTATATAAAAACTGCAAAGAGGTTAAGTTAATGAGTCAAAAGTTAAAAAGAGAATTTAATTTTAAGGAATTTAAAGAAAAAAATAAAGAAACTAATCTACTTAAAGACAAAATAATAATTAGAAAAAACTTTAAAGTTTAAAACAGAAGAAAAAATGTTGACAATAGCGAGTAAGGAAATATTGGAAAAGTCCATTCCTTCTTGCACGGCAACAATATTGATGAATTTATTGAAACTGAGCAAGTAGGAAAAGATTATGATAATGGCGACAAAAACTTATAAATATTATGCATGCTCACAAATATATTATTTTGTTGCTAATTTTGGTATGGGAACTAATAAACTAATAAATTATTTCAAAGTTTATAAAAACTTATTCTAAATTAGGTTTAAAACCTTCTATATAAAATTTAATTTTTGTTAATTAGTTACAATAATTTTACTTAATATACACTAATATTGTTATAATATTTTTGGAGGATGTATGATTACTTTAAAAAACATAATTAAAAAATACGATAATGATGTTATTTTGAATATTAATGAATTAGTAATAAAAAACAACGAACGTGTTGGAATAATGGGAGTTAATGGTTCAGGTAAGACAACTTTAGTAGAGATTATTATGGGCACCAGAAAACCAGACCAAGGTCAATTAATATTTGATGAAGATATTAAAGATAAAAATGCTGTATTTCAAGAATGTAATTTTGAGTTAGATTTAAATTTAAATACTATTGCTAACTTTTATAGAAAACTATTCAAATCTAATGAGAATTTAGATAGATTATATGAAAAGTTTGAATTAATTGATTTTAAGAAAAAGAAGTACAATAAATTATCTGGGGGTCAAAAACAGAAGTTTAAATTATTAATTGCATTTATAAATAATCCAAAACTTTTGTTATTAGATGAATTAACAACAGCTTTAGACTATGAATGGAGAACTAAAATAATTCAAGAAGTTGCTGAGTATTCTAACCTAAGAAATCCAATAATATTATTTGTATCCCATGATATTTCAGAAATTTCTAAAATATGTAACAGAGTTATTTTTTTAAAAAAAGGATTAATTATTAATGATATAGAACTTACAGAAAATTATAGTACTAATTTAAGTTTGTTAGAAAAGGAATTAAAAAATGTTACAAATAATTAAGATTGAAGCATTTAAATACATAAAAAACCCATTTGGTATTATTTTTGGTTTTGGATTTCCAATTATGTGGACATTAATATTTGGATTTGTTTGAGGTAAAGAAACATACTTTAATCAAACAACAGGACAAAATACTTTGTTAATGAATATATTATTTCCACCCCTATCTATTATGGCCATTTTATCATTCTCAGTATCTTCTGTTTCAATAACTATGTGTTCAAATAGAATCGAAAAAAGAAATAAATTAATATCATTGGCAAGAGTAACAAAATATCAATATATTTTATCTTTGGCATTTACATATTTTCTTCTTTACTTTTTTGTTTTTTTAATTTGTATCATAATAGCTATTTCTGCTTTTAACTTAGCAACCTCGGCTTTATGATAATTACTTTATTATTTTTACCTTTTATAATTTTTATTTTACATTTTATGATCACAATAACTCTATCAAATTTGTGTAGCTCTATTAATTTAGTATCGACTATAGCGTTATTAGTGCTTATGTTTTCGCTTTTCTTTTCTGGTTCTACAGTGCCATCAGTTTCATTAGACCCTGATGATAAATGGTTTAAGTATATTCAATATATTATTCCAAGTGGTAATGCAGTACTTATGATGAATCATCTAGCTAATGGTATGGATACTTTAAAAATATGATGAATATATCCAATTTCACTTATTTATTTATCATTATTTACTTTTTTAGCATTAAAATATTTCAAATGAGAATAGAAGGAGTTTTATTTATGAAAATTATTATCTATATTAACTTCATTTTCTTTAATAATAAGTAGTTTGGTTAGCATAAATTCATGTTCTGTTTTAGACTATCACGATGGACCAAACAAATATATGGGAGAACTTACATATAAGGAAAATAAAAACAATAGAAGTTTCATTAATTATGTAAAGAATAAAGATGAAGTAAATGTTGGTTTAACAAATTCTCTAGTAGTTATTAAATCAAACATGTTGGATGAAGATTATCTAGATCAAAAACAGTTTGCAAATTTTGAGTATATTAATAAATCAAAAACTAAAGTTTCTAAAACATTTAATATAAATGGATTACAAGGTCAAGAGCTTGCCTTTGAAAACTTTGAAGAAAACTCTTTATTGTCATTTAACTCAATAATAAATTCAATTTTTGTTCAAACAAGTGAATGTAATAATTCATTATTTGGCTATGTAAATGATTATGGGGATTTTAATGAACTAAATATTTATTATATGACAATTAAAGGAACTAAAGGAGAAAATAATTTTAATATTTTTGTCTATAAAATATATGCTCTTTGAGAAGAACAATTTAGCTCCATAAATGCACAAGCTACATTAATATATGACAAAAACATTTATATTGAATAAGTTTATAAATATAAGATGAATATATTTTTAATATTATTGTTATTTAAAATTTTGAGATTTTTTAGTATTTAAAGTTAATAAATTATAATAATTCTTATAGAATAATAGACTTGTAATAAAAGTTTAAATAAATGGTTTATATTTGTTTAAAAAAAATTGTAATATAGCTAAAAATAAAAAGATTTAAAATTACATAGTTATAAAAATAAAACAACTTTTAATATGCTTATGTTCATTTATATGTTAATATTTAAATATAAAGGAAGGTAAAATTATGAAAAAGTTTTTATGCATATTGGCTACTGTCGGGATTTCATCCACAGTTCCATCATTTGTTTTATCATGTAACTCTGATGATAAAACAACTAAATCAAATTTAAACAACATTAAATATAAAGAACTTGGAGATTTTTTAGGGGAAGGAGATAAACCAACATTAGTGGAATTACTTTCTAAAATTAATAGTATTAATGAAACTGATATATATAATGTAAATGATATTAGTTTCGATGGAGAGCCTACAGTAACAGAAGCAAAAATTAAAGCAAATGAAGATTCTAAAAGTTTTATTGGTTCAGTCGTTGTTACATATAAATATTATAAAAGAGTAGATGATTCTTTAAAAACTGATTTGAGTAAGGTTGCAATAAAGGAATTTGGTTATATTTATGATAGTGAACCATCTTTTACGAAAGATATTATATTAAAAAATTTTAATTTAATAAATGTAAATAATAAAATAACTTGAGATGATGTTAATATAAGATACGCTTCAGATGAAAGTGCTGAAATTATAATTAAAGAAACCTCCTCTAAATATAAGGGTGAAAGTTTTGAAGTAAGCTTTATTTTTGAACAGACGCAAGATTTAGAAAATTATTTTAGAAATACAGATCTAGGAATTATAAATGATAAAGAATCCCTACCTACTATAGATATATTATTAAGAGCAATTAATAAACAAGTTAGAGGTAGAGAAATTTTTAAAGAAGATATAAATATAGATAATGAAAATTTTAGTGAAACTTCTATAAGAATATTACCTAGTTCAAATAATAGATTTATTGGTTCAATTAAACTTACTTACAATTATACAAAAACATGATTTGAGATGGAAATAGATAAAGAAGACAATGAATACTTATCTTTAGAAAATGATAATTTAAAAGTTAATTGTATGAAAGGTAATCAAAAGTATGAATATAAATTTAATTTGATAATGAAAGGTGAATATTCTAATTTTGATGGTTGACCAGAAATAGGTAATTCTGAATACGAATACGAAAAATATTTTTATTGTAATAAAGCTGAAGGTGAATCATTTGGGCAAAGTTCTTATAAATGAATCATTGTTGCAAAACAAAATACTATTGAACCAATTAAATTAACAATTAAATATGGAACTTATTATAAAAGTTTAAATGTATCAATTTCTAATTTTGGATAAATGTAAAAATTAAACCTTTATAAATTAAATATTAGATTTAGCAAAATAAATCTAATATTTTTATTTTTTAAAAAATATTTTCAGGAGCTGCTTAAATATTAATCTTTGGGTATTTTTATTATATTATTAAGATTTAATAAGAGCAAATAGGAAACTAAATAAACCAATATAATAATAACTGGTTTTTGATATAATAAATATTTTTTGAAATTTATATTAAAAATTAAATAATCAAGCCAAATTTATATAAAAGTCAAATAACTATAGAAAAAATTCTTAGGATTTGAATATTAAAGTTGGAATAAACTGACTTTAGTTTGATATAAAACCACTAAAAATTTTATCCTTTTAGTATAAATAATGATTTAAATGAAGTTCAATAAACCTATCAAAATTTGAAAAAAATGCTTATTTCTGAGTGGTTTAGAGGAAAAATTTTAAATAAAAAATTAAACAAAAAGCTTTAAAAAAAACTTAACTCACATTTAATAAAAAAATGTTTGCATTAACTTGTAAAGAAATACTGGAAAGTTTTATTTTTTCTTAAAATTCACCAATATTAAGTAATTAAAAACAAATTATTTAATTGATAATGATTTCTCTTATGATTTACCAACTTTAAACTTTACACAACAAATGTTTGTTGAAAGAAAAAATAATAAAATATTTATAAATATTATGAATACTCGTTAATACATTATTTCGCAGCAAATTATGTAGATGAAATTTATATACTAATAAATATTTGAGAGTTAATAAAAACCTATTCAATATTTTAAAAAAACTAAAAAAAATATATTAATATGCAAATAAAAGCTAATCAAACAACTATTAATAATTATTAAAAAGTAAATTTTAAAAATAAAAATTAACTTATTTATAAACTTCATAAGATAAAATAATAATTTACAACAAACTATTTTAAATAAAATCAAAAGTTAATTTAAATTATTAACTTAATAAAAAAATAAATTTAAACTTTTCAAAAAAAGTTTCTTAGTAAATTTACTATTGATATATTTATCAATTTAATAATTAAAATTTATAAAAGTTATGTTAGAAGTGATTGGTAAAAAATAATAACCTAGTGTAAATGGATTTATTGTTATAAACTTAAATATAGAAATAAGAAATAAATATTTTTTTATATTATAAAAACAATTTCCATAATATCTTACGGGTAGAATTTAAAAAATAGTGTGGCTTTTATATTTGAAAAAAAGAAATTTATATGTTTGATAAATGTTATTTTAAAAATAAATAAGTAACCATTAGCTAAAAGACAAAATAAATCACAGAATCTAATAAAAGTTAAGTTTTTCTTGTAAAAAAAATAAATAATATGTTAACGATAATAATAATTTAATAAACCTTATAATAAAAATATCTTTTAAACATAATTATACAATATTCAGCTTAAATCAAGTTTTGTAATAAAAGTAGTTTAGTTTTGTGTATTAAAATTTGTTAATACACAAATCTTTACGCTTCTTTTAAACTGTGTGTTTATAATTTAATAAAATACATTTATTATAATATAATATATGTAATCAATAAAATTACTGCTTATAAAATAATTGGTTCGCTAGGATTTAACAATGTGAAAAAAGGAGATTATAAATGGAAGAGTTTATAGTATTAATAACTTTAATAATATATTTAGTCTCAATCTTTATAGTTAGTTATACTTCATATTCTTTATTTAAATTTAAAGCTATTTTTGATTGATTTAGTATAAATAATTTTTTTAATGATCTTTTACCAAAGTTTGACTATAATAAAACTAATCTTTATACATACAAAACAAAAGCATTAATATTACTTATAGATATTATTTTATTTATATTTATTAATTTAATATTTGTAATTATTGGTATTTTCCTAATAAATATTAAATATTACATAATTTTTTTCTTATTAATGGGAATTATATCTTTTTTCAAATTTTTTATATATATTTTATTAATCATAAAATTAAAAATTAAGTTTAGAAGAAACCCTTCTGAAACCGAAGATGATTGTATAAGTTATTTCAAATCTATACAAGATATTTATAATTATAACGAGTTAATTAATTATGAGTTAATAGATGATTCCGCATTTTTATGAGGTAACAACAAAATTGTTGAGATAAACACTTATAAAACAAGTCTTGAAAAAATTATAAAAAAAATAAAAATTAAAGACACAAAAACAATTTATTTAAAATTTATGTTTGTTTTTAAAAACTACTTATCAAATATTAGTATATATGGTTCAAAAATAAATTGAGAAGGTAAGATTATAATAAAAATTAATAAAGAAAATTCAAATTTATTGTTATTAAAAAAAGCCTTAATATCAAACTTTTTGTACTATATGAATAAAAATATATAAGTGGAGATTTTAAGTTATAATTATTTTGTAGGATTAGTATATGAAAGATTATGTTTACAATTTAATAGATAAAAAATTCATTAATAATAAAAAGTTAGTTAAAAAAATGGTTGCTTATTCAATTACTAATTTATTTTCAAATATTTTATTATTTTTTAGTCTTATAAGTTTATGAATAATTTTGGTATTAACAATAATAAGCTTATTTTGTTTTAAATGACTTAATTTTAAAGGATCGACTATAATTTTAATTTCATCACTACTGATAAGTATAATAATTTTTATATTGTCTATTAGTATTAATAGATTATTAAAGAAATCATATTATAAATTAATAAAGTTACAGTTTATTAATAATGATTTGGAATCTATATATAAAGATTCATTTGCCAAAGTATGTAATAACAAAGATATCTCATTAGTTTCTTTAAAATTAGATAATGAATTAAATAATAAATTACTTTCAACTTTTATTTTATATCAGTACAAAGACTTTACCGGTAAATTTACAATCCACGAACCAATTCAAGTATTTAAAACTACAGATGTGTTTGATGAAAGCACAACTGGCAATAGTTTATTATTTATGCTTATTGTCTACCCAATATTGAGAGTTTTTTTAAAAAATAAGTATTTGAGTAAAGAAACTATATCTATGAATAAAAGTATAATTAAAGAAGACTCTCAAAACATTCTATTTTTAAAAAAAGAAACAGACAAAAACTTTTTTTATTCTAAAAGCTCGTTAGATGAAAGTAAAATTAATAATGATGATTTAATTGAATTAAAGAAGAAATTAGACAATAATATTAAAAAATTAAGTAAAGAATTTAATTTTGAAGTAAAAATAAATAATGAAATTATTTTTTCAAAAGCCAGAACTTTGAATAAAACTAAAATAAACCAAGTAGGGATTTTAAATTATAATAAAATTAAAAGCTACAAATCATTTATAAATGAATTATGTAAAAAAGTCATATATGATTTAAATAGTTTTTTAAATTCATTGGACTTTATAGAAAATTTGTAATATATAATATTTATATGGCAATTAAGTTAGATAAAAAACTAAAAAAAAGACTTTTATTTTGAATGATAATTATTTTAATATCTTTGTTATCAATACCATTAATAATATTTGATTTAAAAATATCTAAATCTATTCCAGCAACTTGATCAAAAAGTTGGTTCTCATTAATATTTGATCAAATTGGTATTGGAATAATATTTATACCTATATATTTTCTATTATTAATTTTTGTACTGACTATAAATTATAGTTTAATAAAAACCAAAAAAAATAAACAAATTATATATTGATTATTTAATATCATATATTTATTAATAAATGTTTTATTTTTTTATTATAATGATTCATTTAACTTTAAAAAAGATAGTAAAGAATCACTTTATAAACTAGTTGGAAGTTTAGTTTGTATTTTAGTTTCATTTATTTTTTATTTTTCATTAAACATGTATATATATAAAAAGAAGTTATACAAAGATGTATATTGACTTTCAAATATAAGTTCAAAAACAGGTTATGCTTTTTTTGTTATTTTCTTCTCTCAAATTACTGTCCAATTATTAAAAGTAATTTTTGGAAGACTTAGACCAGATGAGGTTATAAATTCTAATAAAGATTTTTATTATGCTTTTGAACCAAATTTTTCTAGTAGTAGGGGAAATAGTTTTCCAAGTGGTCATACTTTATCTGCAAGTCTTTTATTTGTATTTTTATTTTTCTTTTATCTACCCAACAAAAAAACACAAGTATTAAAAATTATAACAATTTTGACAGCATCAATAGTTACATTACTTGTAGGTATTTCAAGAATCACAATGCTTGATCATTTTGCAAGTGATGTTTATTTTTCAATTGTTATATTGTTTATTTATATGTATTATTCAAAATCAGTTGTTAATTGATTTAGAAAAAAAATTAGACCTCGTAACCTTTAATAAATAATCAGTATTTATAAAATATTAATAAAAATAAAAATTTAAAAAGGATGGAAAATGTACAGATATATAGGACTAGATATAGGTTCAAAAACAGTTGGTATAGCAATAAGTGAAGGTTATTTTGCAACACCCCATAGTACAATAAGATTTAATGAATTTGACTTTGAAGAAGCAATCCAAAAATTAAAAATATTATTTACAGAAAATTCATTTGAAAAAATAATTGTAGGATATCCAATTAATATGAATGGGTCAATTGGTCATAGAGCAGATATGGTAGATGATTTTATTTATCTTATGATTAATATTTTATTAATTGATGAAAAAAAAATAGTAAAAATAGATGAAAGATTAACAACAAAAATGGCGAATAATATGATGAGTGCTTCTAATTTTAGCATTAAGGATAAAAAACAAAATAAAGATCAAATAGCTGCAAAGTTTATTTTAGATTCTTTTTTAAATAATTTAAAGTAGTATATTATAATAATATATCGGAGGTACTAAATGACAAATCACCCTTTAGTAAAAGAAGTTCTAGTAGATAGAAATAAGATTGATTCAAAAATAAAAGAATTAGCACATAATATTAGTAATTATTACAAATCTATACAATATAAAAATAATACTGTTATAACAGTTGGATTACTTAAGGGATGTGTTCCTTTTATGGCAGGTCTTTTAAAAGATTTAGAATTTAATTGCATTACTGAATATATGATAGTTTCATCATATGAAGGTAATACTACGAATATACAAAAACCAAAAATTATTAACGATATAAAAATTAATGTAGAAGGTGCACATGTTTTATTAATTGAAGACATAATTGACTCTGGTATTACATTAAGTTTTATTAAAGAACATATACTAGGTCTAGGAGCTAAGGAAGTAAAAGTTGTTACTTTAGCATCAAAACCAAATAAAATAATTGTTGATTTAAAACCTGATTGAAATGGTTTTGAATTTGGAGATGAATTTTTAATAGGTTTCGGATTAGATTATCAAGAGCGCTTGAGAAATCTTCCATTTATTGCAACTTGTAATGTTGAAAAATTAACAGATTGAGAGTGGTAATATGGAAAAAGTTTATTTAGAAAAAATCAATAAGAATAATAATATTTTAAAAAAAATGTTTATTACAAAAAAGGTATCTTTCTATAATTTTTTGATAAATATTATCTTGTTTTTTATATTAATTTTTTTAGTACTATTAAATCAATTCTGTATAAAAAGTAATATATTACATTATGTTGATTTAGCATTTTCTGGTTATTTATTATTAATATTCACATTTATAGGTTGATTTTCAACTGAATATTACTATCGTAAAATAAAAGTTTTAGACATTGATTTAATTGAAGAGGGTAAGAATTTTAAAAGTTATAGATTAATTGAACTAAACTCAATCAAATTTGTTTTAATAAACATTTTTCTTAGTTTTATATCTGTATTAATATTTGTGTTTGAGATATTATCTGCCTTTGAAGATCATATATTGGTTAGAGAGATAGGAATAATATCAATACATTTATTATTAATACCTGGTTTTGTAAGGATGTTTGAAACAATTATTGAAGCTTTACAAAAGTTCAAAAAACTTTTAGACCATTTTTTAATAAAACAGTTTGATATATTAGAAAACTTATTTGAACATGTCAAGTTTGAAAAAAACAATACAAGATTATTATTTACTGACTATAACATAAAGAGTAGACATAATATATTTTTGCTTTCTTCAGATTATTTAATAACTGCCGAAAAAGAAACTGTAGAGAATACAAATAAAAAAATACTAAATATTTATAAAGAATTATGAAATCAGTATCTTAAAGTTTTTTCTATTTATTTATCAAGTGATATGAAAAAGTCTAGCAAAAGATTGCAAAGAAAAGTGAGAAAGATATTGATTTATTATTTAATGATTTGAGATGATTTCTTTGAGTTTTAATTAAGCAGATTTATTCTGCTTTTTTTATTATTTTAATGATTTTTTTTAAATTATGAATATGGAATAATCATTGATTTTTGATAAGTCATATATACTAAATATATATTATTTAAAATATTGTAAAATATTACGTAATTATAAAATATCTATAATTTAGTTCATCATTTTTTGTTATAAAATTTGTTGAATAATTAATCAAAAAAGTGATTATATTTAACTATAATTTAAATATATTAGTTTAATTAAATTTAAAGTTTTTTAGACAATCAATAATTTGAATTAATGCTAATTGATAATGAAAGTCATTTAATATTCATTTTTATTATAAATTTAAATTAAACATTTATTAAATTCTAATTAATTTCATATATTATTTAATATATATCATCTAGTTAAAAAATATAAAGAAAAAAATTAAATTAATTATTAAAAATAATATAATTGGATGCATTTTAAAGAAATAACAATAATTTTTTATTTCAAAAGTAATTAAAGTTTTAGTTTCTAAGATAAAATATAAACATTTTAGTGTATAATAATTAAGGAGGAAATTATGAAAAAATTAATATCGATTTTTAGCTCACTATGTTTTTTTTCACCATTATCTATATTGGTATCTTGTGGTGCAGCTAACCAAAATGATAATACAAAATTTAATTTAGATAACATAACACAAAAAAACTTATCAAATTTCAGCGGCAAAAACAACACACCGTCGCTAACAGAATTATCTACTCAACTATTTAAAGTTAATAATAATAAATATTTTGATATCTCTGATGTTGAATTTGATGGAATTCCAACTAAAAAAAGTGCAAAGTTAAAAGCTAAAGCAGACAATGTAAATGTTTATGGTAGCGTATCTTTGATTTATTCATATTCACAAATTGAGCCAAGTTTTTCAGAATGAATTTTTGTACCAGATGCGATTGTTTATGAAACTAAATCTTTGGAATTAGAGATATTTAACGCTAATGAAAGTGTTTTAGAAGCAAGTGTAGCATCTTATGATTCAGAATTTCTTAAAATACTTAGCATAGATAAAATAACTGAAAATAAATATTCTATAAAATATACTGGATTAAAAGTTATTGGAAATAATATCGATTATGATTAAAAAATTCTCTTAGTATATGGCAATATAAGCAAGACTGTAGATGTGAAAGTGGAAAAATTAAATTTAAGAAATGCAGAAGCAAACAAAAATTTGGGTGAAATAGTAGGATCAAATAAAGAGCCTAGCACAGATGAAGTGCTTCAAGCTTGAAATAAAATAAATCCAGGTTATAATTTTTCAAATAAAGATGTTTATTTAGAATTTAATGAAAGTTACAATGGATGATATTTAAATTCATATGAAAAATCAGAAAAAAATTACGGTAGTTTAGAAATACTTTTTAACTATAAACAACAAACATTATAAATATTTATTGCACATAAATAAAAATAAATTAATAAAAAAATTTTTTATGGGAATTATTAAAAAAACAGCTAAATAAACATTTTCAAATATTATGATGTTTATATATGGTTGTTTTTTAGCTTTTAATCTTATTAAGTAATCATTAATTTTAATCTTTCAAGTTTTTTGTATATTTAATAAATATCAAAAAACTTTTAAAAATAAAACCTTTAAGTTTATTTAATAAATATTTAAAATAATTAATTATACAAAATTAGTTTATTGAATAACCTTTTAAAAAAAAGTAAAAAAAATATTCAAATATAAAAATACTGGTTTTGTTTATACTTTTTAAAACTTAAATATTAATAATTTTATTTTTAAAACATAACAATCTATTACTTAAATCATATTAAATTATATATTTGGTAATTTAAAATTATCAAGTTTTACAATCTTATTTTATCATACATAAATTTTAACTATTTTTGAAAATATCTCTTATAAGGTTTATTATTATTTATATAGAGTTGGAGGTAAACAATGATAAAAAAAATTGGTGTTTTAACATCTGGGGGTGATGCTCCTGGTATGAATGCAGCGATATCTTCAGTTGTAAAAGCAGCGATATCTAAATCAATAACTCCTTTTGTAATCAGAGATGGTTATAAAGGACTTTATAATGACTGAATTGAAGAAGTGGATACAGTTTTTGCAAATGATATTATTTCAAGAGGTGGAACTATTATAGGTTCTGCTAGATTTCCTGAATTTAAAGAAGAAGAAATTAGAAAAGTTGCAGTTGATAATTTAAAAAAAAGAGGGATCGAAGCATTAGTTGTAATTGGTGGTGATGGAAGTTATCAAGGAGCTGAAAAACTAACAAAAATGGGTATTAATTGTATAGGTATACCTGGAACAATTGATAATGATATTGTTTCATCTGATTATACTGTTGGATTTGATACTGCATTAAATACTGTAATAAGATCAATTGATTCAATTAGAGACACAATGCAATCTCACAATAGATGTAGTGTTGTAGAAATAATGGGAAATGGCTGTGGTGATTTAACTTTATATGCTGCAATAGCAACTGGAGCAGAAGTATTTTCAACAAAAGAAAGTTTTTTAACTGAAGAAGAGGTTGTTAACCAAGTTAAAGAACTTGCTAACAAGAAAAAAAGAAGTGTTATTGTGGCAATAGCAGAGAAAATATACCCAGATGCACATGAACTTGCTAAAAAAATTGAATCAGCATCTGGTTATGTAACTAGAGCTACAGTTTTGGGTCATGTTCAAAGAGGTGGTTCACCAACCGGGATGGATAGATATTTAGCTGTAAATGCTGGTATATTTGCAGTTGATCAATTAGTTGCAGGTAAAGGTGGATTATATATTGGAATGAGTGAAAATAAACTTATTGCAAGAGATATTGAGTCAACATTAAATATGCCAAGAAAAGATAAATCAGAAGAATATCAAAAAATAAGAGAAATAAATAAAGCTATATAGTGAAAGGATTAAGAATTATGAATACTATAGAATTTTATGAACCAAATAAAATTGAGAAAAAAATCAAAAGGACAAAAATAATTACAACTATTGGACCAAGTACTAATGGTAAAGATGAAATAAGAAAATTATATGAATCAGGAATGAATGTTGTAAGATTGAATTTTTCTCATGGTAAATATGAAGAACATGAACAAAAAATTAAAGCATGTTTAGAGCTAAGAGAAGAATTAGGTAAACCAATTTCAATCCTTTTAGATACTAAAGGGCCTGAAATAAGAGTTGGTAAAATGATTGATGGTTCTCAAGAGATAAAAGCAGGTAGTGATGTTAGAATTTATACATCTTCAAAAGAATATCAAGAAAGAGAATGTAAAGGTACTGAAATGACAGTTTCTTATGACATGAGTCTTGATTTAAAACCAGGGGACACTGTTTTAGTTGATGATGGTAAATTAACTTTAAATGTTTTAAACGTGGAAAGTGGTATTGTATTGTGTAGAGCATTTAATACACACGTTGTTAAAACAAATAAAAGAATTAACTTACCTGGTGTTGATTTTTCATTACCTTTTTTAAGCGAAAAAGATATTGCTGATATAAAGTTTGGTATTGATAAAGGTATAGATTATATTGCTGCAAGTTTCGTAAACTCAGCAGATAATGTAAACCAAATAAGAGAAATTCTTAAAGAAAAAAAAGCAACTCACATACAAATTATTTCAAAAATAGAATCAAAAATAGGTATTTTTAATATTGATTCAATTGTTGAAGCATCTGACGGTATTATGATTGCTAGAGGTGACTTAGGTCTTGAAATCCCATATTATGAAGTTCCATATTGAGAAAAACAAATTATTAGAAAATGTAGAAAAGCTGGAAAAATTGCAATTGTTGCAACTCAAATGTTAGAATCAATGACAGACAACCCTCAACCAACAAGAGCAGAAGTAACTGACGTTTATTATGCAACTGAACTTGGAGCAGACGCAACTATGTTAAGTGGTGAATCTGCAACAGGTATTTATCCATTTATAACAACTCAAACTATGGCTACAATTAATAAAAGAGCAGAGTTAAGTTATTATGGAAAAATATATTATGATAGAGCACTTGAAATTGCAAGATCAACATCAAGTGGTAAAAGAGCAGAAATAGCAGACGAACTTGCAAATATAACAAGAAATGGTAAATATGAATTCGCAGTAATATTGTCAAGAACTGGTGAATTGTTAAAAACAATATCAAAATTTAGACCAAATGTTACAATACTTGGAGTTTGTCAAGAAGAAAACTTATGAAATGCATTTGGTGCATGACACTCAATATTTATGAATAAAGTTGATGATATTGATAAATGTTGAACTAATCAAGAAGAAATTAATGAAATTGCAAGATTCTGAGGAGTTAAAAAAGGCGAAGAGTTTTTAGTTGTTAGATCTGAAGAAATAAAAGTATGTAAATTATAAAAAAATTTTGAAAATTATTTTAAATATTAGTTATAATATAAGTGCAAAACAACTTTTAATATGTATTAATAATTAAGGTGTTTTTAGTATAAATAAAAAAAAGGCTTTTTCTTTATAGAAATTGCACTTTTTTTTTGTAAATATATAGGAGGATAGAATGAAAAAACTTGATGATAAAATCAAAAGAACGAAAATTATTACAACTTTAGGACCAAGTGTTCACTCAAAAGATGCAATTAAAGAATTATTTGACAGAGGTATGAACACAATCCGTTTGAACTTTTCACATGCTGATTTTCAAGAACATGGTGAAAGAATAGAGTGAGTAAAAGAATTAAGAAAAGAAATGAATAAACCAATCTCAATTCTTTTAGATACTAAAGGACCTGAAATTAGAATAGGTAAAATGAAAGATGGTAAGCAATTAATTAAAGCTGGTACAGTTGTAACTGTTTATACTGATCCAAAAGATTTCTCTACTAGAGAATGTTCAAATGAAGAACTTCAAATGTCTTATGATATGAGTCAAGACTTAAAACCAGGAGACTCAGTTTTAGTTGATGATGGTAAATTAACAATGTTTGTTGAAAAGGTTGAAAAATACAAAGTAATTTGTAAAGCATTTAATACACACGTTGTTAAAACAAATAAAAGAGTAAATTTACCTGGGATTGAATTTACTTTACCATTCTTAGCAGAAAAAGATTATAACGATATCAAATTTGGAATTGAACAAGGAATAGATTATATTGCTGCTAGTTTCGTAAACTCAGCAGACAATGTTAATGAAATTAGAGAAATATTAAAAGCAAACGATGCTTTAAATGTTCAAATAATTTCTAAAATAGAATCACAAGTTGGTTGTGATAATATTGATTCAATAATTGAAGCTTCTGATGGAATAATGGTAGCTAGAGGTGATTTAGGTCTAGAAATTCCATATTATGAAGTTCCATACTGAGAAAAACAAATTATTAGAAAATGTCGTGAAAAAGGTAAAATAGTTATTGTTGCAACTCAAATGTTAGAATCAATGACAGACAACCCTCAACCAACAAGAGCAGAAGTAACAGACGTTTATTATGCAACTGAACTTGGAGCAGATGCAACTATGTTAAGTGGTGAATCTGCAAACGGAGACTTTCCATTTATAACTGTTGAAACTATGGCAACTATTAACAAAAGAGCCGAAATGGAATTTTATTCAAAATTATATTATGAAAAACAATTAGAAAATGCACAAAAAACAACTAGTGGTAAAAGAGCAGACATAGCAAATCAATTAGCAAATACAACTATTTCAGGTAAATATGATTTTGCAGTTGTTGCTTCAAGAACTGGTGAACTACTTAAAACAATTTCAAAATTCAGACCAAATGTTACAATACTTGGAGTATGTGACAATGAAAAAATATGAAATGCATTTGGTGCATGACACTCAATCTTTATGAATAAAGTAAATGATTTAAATGCCTTTATTAGTGATGAAAAAGCAATTATTGATATTGCAAAATCATGGGGAGTTAAAGAAGGCACAAAAATTCTGTTTGTAAGAAATGAAAATATTAAAGAATTACAAGTTAAGTAATTGGTATTAGAAATAGGAATTATATGTCAAACAAGTTAGAAAAAATTGAATTAGAAATTGATGAATTAAAAAAACATGATTACTCAATACTTGAAGGTGATCATTCATTTATGCTTTGTGGAACACTTGGTGGTTTCAAAGCATCTATTAAAAAAATACAATATACAATGATAAAACAAATACTACTTGGTTTAATGAGTGGTGTTATCATAGGTTTTGGATATGTTGCATGTTTAACAACTATGAAAGGTTTACCCCCAAATTTAGAAGCATTAGTACTTGGTGCAATTTTCCCTGGGTGTATTATATTGATTACATTCTTAGGTGGAGCACTTTTCACAAGTCACTCATTAGCGACCATTCCAATGATGAAAGGTTGCCTATCATTTAATGAATATATAAAGGCTATAGTGTCAGTATTATTAGGAAATTTTTTAGGTACTTTTCTATTCTCTTTATTATATGTTGCAGCTGGAGCATTTCATAATACTGAAACTGGGAGTGTAGCAGAAAAAATATATACAACTGGTATTCATAAACTATATGGTGTTGGTGATAACATAATGGGTGATATTATGATAACTACCTGTTTAGTGACAATAGTTTATAGTTTTTTCTCAGGAATATTATGTAATTTAGCAGTATCTGCAACTTTACCATTGACTAGTGCAACAAAAAGTCCTACCTCTGCAATTTTGTTATTAATATTTCCGATACTTTACTTTGCAATTGGTGGTTTCCAACATGGACCTGCAAACTCATTCTTTTTATGAATGATGTTATTAGAGTGTATTTTTAAACAAAAATGAGCAGATAATAGTGTATTAAAACCAGAATTTTTCCATATTTTATTATTTGTTTTATTAAGTACTTTACCAACTCTTTTAGGAAACTGAGTTGGTGGAAGTTTCTTAATGGCAGGAATTTTACATTCAATAAATAAAAAATACACAAGTATGTTATTTATGAAAATGCGTTTGGAAAGACTTGAAAAAACACTTCTTATAAGTAGAATTAATGTAAACAAAATTGAATCAATTAAAAAAAGAGAAAAAACAATTGTGAAAAAATAGTGTTGTTTTAAATCAAATTTTATAGTATATTTATAATTAAATTAAGACCTTAAATGGTCTTTTTATATTTTGGTGGTTTATGAGAAAAAAATTTGTAAGTGATAAAGCATTTAGTAAAAAAAAGTTTTTAGCTTCTGTTAGATTAATGGGTGAAGGTATAAAAGCCTACCCTTTGATATTTTTTTGTGCATTATTTTTCATAATAGTTGATTCTATAGTATTTACATCAATTGCAATAATTGTTAATAAATTAATAACAACATTACAAACCAATCAGCCAATAAGATTTTTATTTTGAGATTTTAATTATATAGATTGATCAATAATTGGTGGTTGTTGATATTTATTTTATATAGTTTTAGAATTCTTAACCAACATTTTTGCAAGTTTATTTGCAAGAAAAATGGAAATTTATTTAAGATTAAAAGCATTAAAACATCTAGTAGAATTTGATATGAATTATTATTCTAAAAATCAGATTGGTTTAACTATGTCAAGAGTAATTAATGACAGTAGTAATGCAGCTGATGCATTTAATGAGTTTTTAATCAACTTAATTTATTCTATTACAAGTTTAATAACAATGACAACACTGTTATTTACAATTGATGTGACAGTTGCTTCTATTATTCTCGTTTATTTTATAGTTATGATAGTTGTTATATGAATATTATTCATATACTATAGACGTTCAATTATTATTGCATTTGATTTAAGACAAAAAATCGATGCAGATATAACTGATAGATTAATAAGTATAAGAGTAATTAAATCAAGCGGAACAGAAAATTATGAAGTAGATAGAGCAAAAGAGCTTCATAAAAAATACTGAGTTAAAGCAAAAACCTCAGTAGTTTATCAAACAATATTAAATGTTTTTGTTGGATTGTTTTCATGATTCATGCCTATAATCTCAATATTACTAGTTGTATGAATTCATAATGATATGGAATCTTCTAAATTATCTATATTAATAGTGTCATTTTCAACAGCTTGTTATAATATGCTTTATGGTTTGCTAATTTTACCCACTGCAATGCGTGGATTAACAAGATTATCAAATTGCGTAATGAGATTAAATTATATATATAATGCAAAAAGCTTAATAGAATTTAAGGTTGATGGAGAAGTAATTGAAAAAGTTAATAAAATCGAATTTAAAAATGTTAAATTTTGATATCCAGATGATTCAAAAAAAATTATTTTACCAAATTTTGATTTTGTGTTTGAAAAAGGAAAAAGGTATGCTTTAGTTGGTCAAAGTGGAGTTGGTAAGTCTACTATTGCAAGATTATTATTAAGATATTATGATGTACCTTCAGGAGAAATTTTAATTGATGGAATAAATATTAAAGATCTTAAAAAAGCAGATTATTTATCTAGGGTTGGTTATGTGGAACAAGACCCTCAGATCCTTTATGGAACAATTATGGATAATTTATTATATGCAAACTTTACAAAAACAAAATTAGAAGCAATAGAAGCTTCTAAAAAAGCAAAACTACACTCATTTGTATTAACATTGCCAGATGGATATAATACAATTCTTGGTGAACGTGGTTTTATCTTTAGTGGGGGCCAAAAACAAAGATTAGTTATAGCAAGAATGATACTAAAAAATCCAGAAATCTTAATTCTTGATGAAGCTACAAGTGCACTTGATAATATTGTAGAAAAAGAAATTAAAAAAGAACTTGATAATTTAATGGTTGGTAGAACAACTATTGCGATAGCTCATAGATTAAGTACTATCAAAGAGTTTGATCAAATATTAGTTCTTGATGAAGAAGGAATTTCAGAAGTTGGTACATTTAATGAGTTAAAATCTAAAAATGGCAGATTTAAAAAATTATATGAATTATCACAAATTAAATAATATAATCTAATTGTAAATTCAAGGAGTAAAAATGATATTAGCAGAATTATCTAAATCAACTTCGTATATTTTATTATCAGCTGGAATTGCAGGATTAATTGTAGGAATATTAGCAACTTTGTTTTTTATTAAATTTTATAAAATTAAAAAGCTACAAAAAAAATCTTTTGATATAACTCCGGGTAATTATAAGATATTTAGATTTTGACAATATTATGGGATTATTATTTTAGCTTTAACTGGCTATATTATGTTTTTAGTGTTAGTTCCAATTGCAATTGAAAAACTTATATAAGGAATAAGTTCCAAAATAATTTTAATACTTAAAAAATTTTAAAGTTTTAAGGTATAATTATTTTGGAACTTTTTTGTTCGTAGAAAGGTATATATATGGCTGAAGCAAAAGTTAGTATCGCAAAAAGCGAAAAAAAAGTTAAAGTAAATAAAACTAACTCTAGTGGTCCAAATGCATGGAGTAAATTTCTTACACTTCTTCAAGAACTAGGTAAGACATTACAATTTCCAATAGCTGTTTTACCATTTGCAGCAATTCTTAATCGTTTTGGTGCTCTTGGTATGGAGTTAGCAGATGAACACAGCTGAGGTTGATGAATTTCACTTATAATTCAAAAACCCGGTTCTATACCGTTTGATAATTTACCATTATTATTCGCTATAGGTTGTGCATTCGGATTAGCAAAAGATCATCGTGGAGAAGTTGCCTTAGTTGCTGTAATATTTTATTTAGCAATAGCTGCATTGACAGCAGAAGGTACTTTACCAGAAATGATTTATAGTGGCGTGAACAGATTTGGTGTTACATCAAAAGATGCAACTGGAGCAGAAACAACAACTTGATTTTCAAGTTTATTCTATGTTCCTACTTATGGTGCAGATGAAAGCACTAAGGACACAATAGTTGGCGCTCAATATGTTTTAAATATAGGAGTTTTAGGAGGAATAGTAGCTGGTTGTCTATCTGCTTATTTTTATAACAGATTAAAAGATATTAAATTACCAACTGCCTTGTCATTCTTTGGAGGTAGAAGGTTTGTACCTATGGTTGCAATTGCAGCTTCAATTCCAGTTGGTCTACTATTTGCTATTGTTTGACCTTGAATACAATTTGTTTTAATGAAGTTTGGTAATGCTGTTGCAAACCCTACAAACCCTGCTGTTGCAATACCAGGTACTATGGTTTATGGTATTTTAAATAGATTGTTATTACCATTTGGATTACACCAAATATTAAATACATTCTTTTGATTCCAAATGCCTCTTACAGGTGATATAGTAAGCCCTTCAACAGGAAACGTTACTGCAACTGGAGCAATTGTTAATGGTGATATAAATGCATTTGCAAAAGGATTATCAACATCTGGATTATTCCAATCTGGATTCTTCCCTATAATGATGGGAGGTCTTCCATTGGCTGCTATAGCAATGATAATGGCAGCGCGTAAAGAAAAACGTAAAGAAGTAGCTGGATTCCTTGGTGGTGTTGCGGGAGTATCATTCTTGTCAGGAATAACTGAACCAATAGAATTCTCATTTGTGTTTATTGCACCTGTTTTATTAGGTATACATGCAATTCTTACAGGTATTTTTGTCGGAATAACAACTGCAATGAGTATTCAAGTAGGATTTGGATTTAGTGCTGGATTTATTGATTATGCAATATCATTTGCTCAATCATGAGGTTTAGCTAAATATCATGATAATTTATGATTATCAAACCCATTATGAATATTAGTTTTATCAGCGGCAGCTGGAGCGGTTTATTTCTTTGTATTCTTATTTGTAATTAAGTTTATGAAGTTACAAACCCCAGGACGCGAATTATTAGATGAAAATGCAATTAATAATTCAACAAAACAAGATAATACAAAATCTAAAGTTTCTGGAGATAAATATGCTCAAAAAGCAAGTATTATTTTAGATGCTATAGGATCAGATAATTTTGTTTCAATCGACAATTGTGCAACAAGATTAAGATTAATACTTAAAGATAACTCAAAAATTGATGATGCAAAAATTAAATCTTCCGGAGCATTTGGTCTAAAAAGATTAGGTTCTGAGGGTCTACAAATAGTAATAGGTCCTGATGTGGAACATGTTGCTAATGCACTTAAAAATCAATTAAGTCTAGTAAAAAAATAAAATATAGTAAAATTAAAATGGTTCTCATTTTAATTTTTTTTGGAGGTATAATATGGCATTCACATTTGATGAAGATATAGATTATATTTTTACATTCTGCAAAATTTGTTGGGATTATAAAAAGTTTTTATTTGATAATCCAATTAGTTTTGAAACTCAATCTAGTTCTGTTGGTATCTGTGTGAATTGTAATAAACAACAAAATATTAATTTATATGAAGTAAAGGATTATTATTTAAATCTAAATAATAATAACAATTAATGAATTTACCATATTGAGTTATTTTAATTTTGTTGTTAATTGCAATAGTTTTATATTTTATTATACCTTGAAAAAAAATTAGAGATGCTAAATCAAAAAAAAGTAAAAAAGTAAATGAACCAAAAGAGCTGAATGAAAGTAATACTGATAAAAATGAAAACATTGAAGTAACTAATGAACAAAAACCAATTATGGGGATCTTTAATGGCTTTGGCAACAAACAAGCATTAAGGAACAAAGTTTTAGTATATGTTAAAGAAGAAAAAAGCTCATGTGATTTATGTATTCCATTTGAAGGAAAAGTTATTTCTTTAGAAAAGTTTGATACTGATTACATTACTATGTCTGAGGCAATATCAAAAGGATATCATCATATAGGTTGTAAACATATTGATATAAATTATTATCCAAACAAAACATTAATCCCTGAAAGTAAGTATAAAAAATTTGATAAACAAAAACATCACAATAAAGTATTGGAATTATTTAAATTGGAGCAAGAAATAAGAAACTTAAAATATAGAATTGAAAACGAGCAAAGTACAGATACTTTAAAAGATGAACTAAAATTAAAAATAAAAAAATTGAAAGATTTTTGTAAAGCAAATTCTATTAAACACGACAGCTCAAGATTAAATCCGTACCTACCAGATAACATAAAATTTTCATCAGATAACTTATTTTAAAAAAAACTATCTATTAAACTATAAAATCCTACTTTTATGTAGCTATCAAATATTTATTTTAATACACTCTATTAAAATAAATATTTTTTTTATGATTTAATAAGAGCCTAAAAAGTATTTATATAAAATAATTAAATAAAAAGGTAGCCAAGTAGATAAGTATAAAATTATAGATAATAAATTACCATACAACTTTAGGAAGATAAAGTTTATGTAAAATTAGAATCTTATTTTTCTCGTAATATGTTTTTATTTAGATAACATGCTTAATATTGAGATATTGATAAGAAAACATATTCCTTCATTTTATAAATAAAAAAATAATTAACACTATTTCAGTTTTAATAGACTAGATAAATTCAATAATTTAAAAGTAAATATATTTAAAAATATATTCTCCAAGAATTTTTAGACTGGATTAATAAAGTTAATGCAAACGCATTGGTTTAAATTTTAAATATATAAATAGATTATTATATTAAAAAAAGAGTAGACTCAATCAATTAATCTTATGCCTTTTAAATACTTAATAGTTTTATAATGTATAATAATTAATATAAAACTATAATGTATTGAAAGGGAATTTATGGATTTATTTAATAAATTTAAATTTTACATTGGAAACACTTTAACGTAATCTTTTTAATATAAATAGAAGAAGGAGATACCATAAAATGTTAGATATAAAATATATAGAAGAAAATGTTGACGCAGTTAAAAAAAACCTTAAACGTAGAAATACAAGTTTCGATGATGAAATTGATAAAATTATTTCATTAAATAAAATTAGAAAAGAGTTACAAAAAAAAGTAGATGATTATAGATTCGAAAAAAATAAACTAACTGATGAGTTTTCTAAATCAGACTCTAAAACAAAAGAGACATTGAAACTAAAAGTAAAAGAAATTAACACAGTTTTAGAAAATGATGAGTCATTATTAAAAAATACTAAAAAAGAACTAGACTATATTTTATCATTTCTACCAAACATGATCGATGCATCAGTTCCAAGTGGAAAAGACGACTCTGAAAACCCAGAATTATTTAAATGAGACCCAGAACATTATAAAGAAAATAATTTAAACCACTGAGAAATAGCAGAAAAACTTAATCTAATTGATTTTAAACTAGGTGCAAAATTATCTGGCTCAAGATTTGTTGTTTATAAAGGTTTGGGTTCTAAACTACTAAGAGCTATAGGAAATATATTGCTTGATTTTCACGAAAAAAATGGATTTATGGAGTTGTCTGTCCCTGTTGTGGTAAATGAAAATATTATGTTTGGAACAGGTCAATTGCCAAAGTTTGAAGATGATGCATTTAAAACAGGAGAACAATATTTAATTCCGACAGGTGAAGTGCCATTAACAAACATATATAATAATGAGATTATTGACAAAAGTTTATTACCTTTGTATTTGACTACTAATAGCTTATGTTTTAGAAAAGAAGCAGGTAGTGCAGGTAAGGATACAAAAGGTATAATCAGAATGCACCAATTTAACAAAGTAGAAATGGTTAAACTAGTTGAACCCGATACATCATTCAAAGAACTTGAAAATATGGTTAATAATGCTTCAGATATTTTAAAACTATTTAATTTACGTCATAGAGTCGTTACTTTATGTTCTGGAGATATTGGTTTTGGATCTGCTAAAACTTATGATTTAGAAGTTTGATTTCCTGGTCAAAATAAATACCGAGAAATTTCATCATGTTCAAATTGTTTAGATTTTCAAGCAAGAAGAATGAATACAAGATATAAAGATGGTGACGTAATTAATTATTTACATACTCTTAATGGTTCGGGATTAGCAATTGATAGACTTTTTGCGGCCATTTTAGAAAATTATTTTGAAGATGGAAAATTAAAATTACCAGACGTACTTAAACCATATTTTAATAATAGAGAATATTTATAAAGGAGAATATATGAAAATAAATATTGATTCTAAAATTATCGAAGTAAATGAACCAACTACAATCTTAGATATTTTTAATAAAAATAATATAGACTCAAATAAATTTATTGCAAAACTAGGAGATGAGCTATTACCATTTGAGGCAAAATTAAAGAAAGATTGCTCATTAAGTTTGATAGAAATAGATGAAAACATTATTAAATCATCTAATAACTATTTGGCAAAACTGATATTAGAAGCGAGTGTATTAAAATGTTTTGCTGGTACTGAAGTTTCAATCCCAAAAAAAGATATTAACAAAGAAGAAGCATCAGTTGTTTTTTATTCAAAAGAAAGAATAAAAAAAGAAGAGTTAACTACAACAAAAGATCAATTTAAACAATTAATTAAAGAAGGCATCAATTTTGAATTAAACTACAACCAAAATCTTAACAACTATTATAAAAATGAATTATTAAATAGTAGATTAGATTTTAATTTAGTTGACTATCCATTTGTTTTTATAAATGATTCAAATCTAATTGTAAGATATCCTATTTTTAAAGAATCTTTTAATATTAGAGAAATAGAAATAATTAACTTTTCAGGAGAGTATTATAATAATGATGCATCAGAAACAATGCTTCAAAAAATAAGTTTTGTTGTAGCAAATGATAAAAAACAATTATCAAAAATAATTAAAAGTATAGAAGACAAAAGATTAAGAGACCACAGATACATAAACGAAAACTTAGAAATATTTAATATTGACCCTGTTATAGGTTTAGGGTTACCATTTTGATTACCCAATGGAGCAATTTTAAAACAAGAAATAAAAAAATATCTAAAAGAAAAAGAGTTCGAATATAGATTTATTCAAATTGAATCTCCAGTACTAGGTTCAAAACTTTTATATGAAAAATCAGGTCATTGAAACCATTATCGAGAAAATATGTTTACTCCAATTGAACTTCCAGATAATGAAACATTAGTTTTAAGACCAATGAATTGTCCTCATCACGTCTCAGTATATAAATCAAAAATTAGAAGTTATAGAGATTTACCATTAAGATTTGCAGAACATGCGATCCAACATAGATATGAATTTTCAGGTTCATTAACTGGTCTTGAAAGAGTTAGGGCAATGGAATTAACTGACTCACATATATTTGTAACACCAAGTCAGTTAAAAGATGAATTTATAAATTGTTATAAGTTAATAGTCGAAGTTTTACAACAGTTTAATATCAAAATTAAATACTTGTCTTTATCTATGAGAGATCCTAATGATAAAGAAAATTATTATAATAATGATGAAATGTGAAATAATGCTGAAAAACAACTAGAAGGTATGTTGAATGAACTTAACCTTAAGTATGAAAAAATGGTTGGTGAAGCAGCGTTTTATGGCCCTAAATTAGATATTCAAGTTGAAACAGCATTAGGTCATGAAATAACTGTCTCTACAATTCAGCTTGACTTCTTACTTCCAGAAAGATTTGATCTAGAATTTATTAATAGTGAAGGTAATCCAGAAAAACCAATAATGATACATAGAGGTTTAATTGGTACTTATGAAAGATTTGTAGCAATTTTATTAGAACAAACAATGGGAGTATTGCCCCTATGATGTAGTCCAGTTCAAGTGTCTATAATACCAGTTTCAGAAAAGTATAATGATTTTGCAAGACAAGTAGAGTCAAAATTACATGATAAAAAAATTAGATGTTTTATAAGTGATAGAGATGATAGATTAAATAATAAAATACGTAATGCAATCACTAAAAAAACACCATACATAATTGTATTGGGACAAAAAGAACTTGAAAATAATTTAGTTACTTATAGAACTTATGGAAATGAAGAACAAATTCAAATTAGTATTGATGAATTTGTTTCAAAAATATCTAAAGAGTATGAAAATAGAGAATAGTGTTTTAAATAAAAAAGCAGTTAAAGAAGCAGTTGGAAACTTACTTAATAATAGCATTGTAATTTTACCGACTGATACAATTTACGGTCTTAGTTCAGTTGTTAGTCTAGAAAATGCAAGAAAAATTAATAATATTAAAAAAAGCAATATTGACAAAAAGCTAATAATATTAATTTCAAAGTTAAGGCATTTAACTTATATGGATATAAAAATTGATAAAAAAATTAAAAATATTCTAATGAATTCAAAAGAACCAACAACTATTTTATTAAAAAATAAAAATAACGAGGTGTTTGGAATTAGAAAACCAAAACGAAAAGATATTTTAAAGGTAATTAATAAAACAGGACCTTTATTTTCTACAAGTGTTAATTATAGTGGTGATATTTTTAAAAGTACTAAAAAAGATTTATCAGACTTTGCTAAAGAAAATCAAATTAAGTGTTTTTTTTGAGTAGGTACATTAAATAATAAAGCTTCAAAACTTTTAGATAGCGATTTAAACATTATAAGAAATTAAACCTAATTAAGTTAGGTTTTTTATTTGAAAATAATTTAAAAAACAAAAAATTATTTCTATTTTTTGAATTAATTATAAATATATTGTTTAAATATATTAGTGCTATAAAATAAGTATGAATGTTTACCATTCAAATGAAAGGGGGTATTTTATGATAGATATGTCAAGATTAACAAAAGAAGTCATAGAAGAAAAATACCAAAAGATTAAACCTTATATTAATAAAACACCAATAATTAAAGCTACAAAGTTAAGTCAATTAACAGATAATGAAGTTTATATAAAACTTGAAAACTTGCAAAAAGCTGGTTCTTTTAAAATTAGAGGAGCCTTATCAAAAATGATAGAAATGGATAAAAACCAACTTTCCAAAGGAGTTGTCGCTGCAAGTGCAGGTAATCACTCCCAAGGAGTTAGTTATGCATCAAATTTGCTTAATTGTCCAGCAACAATAGTTATGCCAGTAACTGCACCACTAGCAAAAATAAATGCAACTAAAAACTATGGTGTAGAAGTTATCTTGCACGGTAATTTTTTTGATGATGCACAAGTTAAGGCAACACAAATTGTTAAAGAAACTGGTAAAACCTTAGTTCATGCATTCAATGATTTAGATGTTGTTTTAGGTCAAGGAACAATTGGTGTTGAGATAATGGAAGAAGTTAAAGATGCAGATTATGTTTTAGTTCCAGTTGGAGGCGGAGGAATCTTATCTGGAATATCTACATATATAAAACAAGTAAACCCAAATTGCAAGCTTATTGGTGTTGAAAGTGTAAATGTCCCTTCATATTATGAAGCCCGAAAAAATAATAAGCCATTTCAAGTAAAAGGAAAATTATCAATTGCTGATGGAATTGCTGTAAAAGAAACAGGTGACATTACGTTTGAGATTTTAAATAAATATGTAGATGATGTTGTATTGGTTTCTGAAGAAGAAATAGCAAGAACAATATTATTTTTATTTGAAAATTGTAAAATTGTTGCTGAGGGAGCAGGTGCTGTTACATCTGCTGCGGTTTTATTTAATAAATTAAATGTAAAAAACAAGAAAATAGTATGTGTATTAACTGGAGGAAATATTGATGTAACAACTTTTATGAATATTACAAATAGAGCATTAATTGCTGAGAATAGAAGAATTGTTATGAGAGTTAATGCACCAATATCTAAAGATCATTTGTCAAATATTACTAATGTTTTTACTAAAAACCATGTACAGATTCATAAAATCTCAGATTCTCAATTTGATAATAATTTAGAAATTAACAGAGAGATAATAAAATTAGTTATAGATATTAATCATAAGGATGAATTAAAAAATGTAATTAAAGAACTTGAAGATTTGGGTTATGATGTTATTGAAAAAAATTTTTTGGAGGAAATATATAAATAATGAAAATTATAAATTCAAATAGTGCTCCTAAAGCGTTAGGACCTTATTCTCAAGCTATTAAAACAGATAATGGCTTCTTATTTTTATCAGGACAATTGGGTATGGACCCAAATACTTCAGAGTTAAAAAATAATATTGAAGAACAAACTAAACAATCATTATTAAACATAGAGAATGTGCTTAATGAGGCTGGTTATTCTAAAAATAATGTTGTTAAAACAACTATATTATTATCTGATATGGATAATTTTAGTATTGTAAATGAAATTTATGGCAACTTTTTTGGTGAACATAAACCAGCAAGATCTACATTTGCAGTAAAAACTTTACCAAAAAACGGTTTAATAGAAATTGAGGTAACTGCATTTAAGTAGTAAGTTATACGTATATTTAAGTTTTACAAAAATAAAAGGTGCATAAATTATAAATGCACCCTTTATTTTTGTAAAATGTTATTTTAAAAATTTATTTCATTAAAATTTATTTAGTTAATATATTTTTAAATTGATGACAATTACTTTCTATCAAATTTTTTAATCAAATAAGCATTTTATCACTATGAAAACCATCCATAGATTTTTACAAAATATCCTCTTTTCCATTTTTATCTTCTTTAATATAAAATTGAATAAATAATTAAACTTGAAATTACTTAAAAAATTTATAATATTTAGTTCTTTTTTTGTAATATATGTAAGTTTGTAAAATTTATTTTAACAACAAACTGACTAAACCTATTCAAAAATTATTGAAATTTTCTAATGTATTCTTAAAATGTAAAAAACTACTCTTTGTATCATTAATCTAGTGATTCTGTTAGAGTATTATATTATAACTTTTTAAACAATTTTTATAATTATATAATTAAATTATAAATTATTAGTAAATATCCTATTTACTTTCCAATACTTCAATTATATGCTAAATCTAAATAACTATCATACTTTTTATTATAATAAGGAAACTCTTCTTCTTTTTCAAATAATTCATAATAACCTTTAAAATCTTCTTCATCCAGTGTTCTAATACTATAATATTCATTATACTTTTTTGATTCTAGTTTTAAATTTTGTAATTTATTATCTAGCTTATACATTTCATATCCATAACAAATTAATCGAGTAAAAGTGAAAATATTTCTTTTTTGTCAATTATCATTATTATAATAATAATCATAACTAGACCCATTTTCCATGCCGTCTTTTATTGCATCTTTTTTAAATTCTTCTTTATAATCTAATTCTTTCTCTAAATAATATTCTGCCTGAGATTTTAATTCTTCCATTGTTTTTGGGTGATCATATATAATTTCAAATCAATCCTTTTCATTACTACAGCTAATTGCATTAAAGGAAAATGATGTTATTAAAATAAATGATGAAATTGTTAAAAGTAATTTTTTCATTGTAACCTCCGTAGTATTTTTTCCAATTTTTATAATATTTACAATAATAATTACGTTTTTATTATATTATAAAAACTTTAATAATGTAGTATGGAAATAAATTATATAATTAAATTATTAATTAAATGATAATTCATTATGCTATAAAACAACATTTAAACAATATTTAAATAACGTCTGATTTTTAATAATTCGTTTATTTGATATAAAATATATGACAAAAGTTTAAACCCAAACTAATAAAATGCTTAATAAAATATTCAAAAAAATTTCTTTAGGAATATTTTTTAATTTATTTTTTATTCTTTTTTCAATAAATTAAATTCAATTTTCCTTCAATATAAAATTTTTTTGGTCTTAAAATTAATAATATTTAATAAAAAAAGAAAAATACAAGATCATTTATTAAATCTTGTATTATGGGATAAGATAACCTATTATTAAAAACTTATTTTATAAAAATAATTAAGTTACTTCTCAATACTTCAATTATATGCCATTTCTAAATAATTGAAGTATTTTTTATTAGGATAAGGAAATTCATTTTCTTTTTGATAAGATTCATAATAACCTTTAAAACTTTCTTCATCCACTGTTCGAATAGAATAAGCTTCATTGTACTTTTTTGATTCTAAAGTTAAATATTGTAAATTATTATCTAGCTTATACATTTCATATCCATAACACCATGCTCTAGTAAAAGTGAAAATAGTTCTTTTTTGTCAATTATCATTATTATAAACATAATCATAACTAGACCCATTTTCCATACCGTCTTTTATTGCATCTTTTTTAAATTCTTCTCTATAATCTAATTCTTTCTCTAAATAATATTCAGCTTGAGATTTTAATTCTTCCATTGTTTTTGGGTGATCATATATAATTTCAAATCAATCCTTTTCATTACTACAACTAATTGCATTAAAAGAAAAAGATGTTATTAAAGTAAATGATGAAATTGTTAAAAGTAATTTTTTCATTGTAACCTCCGTAGTATTTTTTCCATTTTTTATAATATTTACAATAATAATTACGTTTTTATTATATTATAAAAACTTTATAATTACTAAGAAAATAAAATTATAAATTTATATTATTTAATAGATTTATATTTCATTAGGTAAAGAGTAGTCTCTAAATAATATTTGAATAAAATACAATATATAAACAGCTTGATTTTACAAAATAAAAATTAAGGTAAGTAGAATAATTAAAATTAATATAATTTATAATTAAAATAGTTGTTTAATATTTGTTTTGTTTAATGTATTTTTTATTATGTCACAACTTTTAAAAAATTTTTATATTTACATATTACAATATATATAAATATTATTTAATAAATTATGCTATTTTTTTCAATTCATTTATATGGTAAATCTATATAAATATAATATTACTTACATTTTTTCTTTTAAAAATTTAAGTTTATGACTTATTGTATATCTTATAATTATCCTGTTCATAACAAATTAATTACTTAAAAGGAGAATTGTTATTTTAAAATATCATTATTATAAAAAAATTTGTTCATTAAATCTATTTTCCGTGCCATTCTTTTTTAAACTATTTTCTATAAGTTAATTACTTTTCCAAATAATCCCTTGTTGAAGATCTTAGTATTTTTACTTTTTTTGAATTTTAATATATAATTCCACAATATTCATTTTTATTGTCACAACTAAATGGATAAAGAAAACAAATTTAATGTTAAAAAGACTCTTTCATTGTAAAAAAAACCGGTATTTTCTCCAAAATTTTTAATATTTATAAAAATTATTTTATTTTTATTATATTATAAAAGTAGGAGGAAGTTATGAAAAAAATAAAAAATGCATATTCTGTCTTAGTTGATAAATTATTATCTACTAAAAGTGATAAAAGCAAAAAAATTAAAAAAATTATATTATTTTCAATAATGTCAACGATTCTTTTATTAAGTATATTAACAACTCTTTTATTGACAATAAAATCAAATACAAATTATTATGATGTTTATAAATTTAATAATATTATATTTAAGAACGAAACTGAAGTTAAAAATTATGCTTATAATAATTCAATAATAGAAAATTATAACTATAAAACAAAAAGCTATATTTTAGATAATAAAATATATCAAAATACATCTAAATTAAATAATGAGATATTAAAAAAATTTAATATAAATAAAAAGAATACATTAAGAAACCCTTCAAATTACACTATAAATTCAGAGGGTGAATTATCAAGTAGTGTTGTAACTAGTGAAAATGAATTACAAAAAAATGTTTATAGAGGTAAAAATGGCAGTGCTTATTTAGCTAAAGAAGAAGCGCTTAATACTTATGAAAATAGTTATAACATTAGCTATAAAGTAGATGGTAAAGAGTTTGATAACTTGTTTTCAGCACAAAGTTATTATAAAGGAACAATAGAAGAAGAATTAAAAAATAGCACAAATGCAAAAAAAGATTGCTACTTACAAGACAATTTATGTACGACTAAAGATGATATTAAATCATGGTTAAGAGATTATATAAAATCAGGGTTTGAATATAATGGAAATGAATTCAGTTATTACAATCTTTCTGAATACAATTTAGCAACAACAAAAATTGATGACAATTTAATAAATAAAAATATTAAATCAATTGCAAATGCAAACAAAAGCGCATATTGAATTACTCAGCCAAAAACTGACATTTATGGCTTTTATACAGGGCCAAAGTATGTAGAAACTAGTGAAAATCTTGCATCATTAAAATTTGAAAAAAATGAATCGTATGATGTAAATGCCTTTCTAACACCACTTAGTCTGGTTGCGGGAATAGAAATGTTTAATTTAATATATAAATTTATTTTTAATAATGAAAAAGATAAAGATTATAATTTACAAAAGTATCTTAATTATTTAAATGTAGAATTTAAAATAGATACAGAAAAGTTTGATAAGGTAGTTAGTTTATTTAATGATCCAATAATTGATGATTTCTCAGTAGGTTTAGATAATATTGAAAACAATGATCTATCTCAGTTCCATAAGTTTTTGATATCATTAAAAAGATTATTAAACAGAAATAAAGTTTTTCCTATTGAATCCTATAATAATTTAGAACTTGAGAAAATAATAAAGGAATTAGTTGTAAATGTTTTAAAAACCAAACCTGATGTAGTTGAAACTTTATTTAAAGACATAGATGGTGGCATCGACTCATTATTAGATGAAGATATATCATTTGATTATATATACAGTCTTTTTATAAACACACAAACATTTTATACACATAATACAATATCCAATAAGATATTTAAATTATCCAAAAATATTTTGGGTATTATAGATAGTATAATGGATGGTATTAGTGGTATAAGTGATTTATTAGGGAGTATAAATGAGTTAAAAACAAATAAAGAAAAAAATAATGATAAATTATCTAAAATAAATAGTCAAAACGAGTTTAAGGCAGCGTCTTTATTACAGGATAATTTAGGTTTTGTTTTAAAATCTTTTGGTGAAAAGAGTGATAATTTAAACACTAAAAGCCATGTCCAAGGAAGGGTGGCACCTCTTTTAGTTTTAGAATTAATAAGCAAAGTATGAAATTTAGGTAAAATATTTAGTTTTGTATCTTTAAATACCTATGAAGCTAAGATTGATAGTTATCAATCTTTATTCTACAATACAATAGTTTATAAAATGCCAATATTTGGTTTTGAATTTAATTCTCCCAAATTTAATAATCAAATAATAAAATTATTCAATGCTCCCTTAGACTATATGAAATCTAATGATGACCAAGAAACAACAAAAGTATGAGAGTACAAAGGTAAATATTATATTGATAAGAATAATGCAATTGAAGATTTAAAAAGAGATATGTACAAAAATCCAGAATATTATGTTGAAACTAGAAAACTTTTAACATCGGGTATTGATAATTCATTTTATTATTTAAACTTAAAACCGGTTTGTCAAACTAATAATGTCGATGATAGTTGTATATCAAGAAGTAAATATGACATAAAAGTTTCTGAAAGTAGAGAATTATTTATTGAAGATTTATTTAATAAATTTTATGAAAAAAACAAAAAACAATATTATTTAGATGGTTTTGGAGATTACTTTGAAACAAGAGAAGCTGCTTTAAATAGTTTGGATAAAAAAGTAAATAACGAATCAAATTATAATAAATTATATTATTACAATACCGAAAATGGCAAAAAAATTTATTCAAACTCATTAGAAAGTATTAAGGGTTTAATAAAACAAAATGAATTGGTTGATAATAAACTTGTTATTTCATCTGACTTATTTACAACTATGATATATGATGAGCTAAAAGAAATAGATAACTTCAAATATGATATTTATGAATTAAAATTTTACGGTAAGTTTTTATATTTTTTAACATATCTACAAGCATGGAAATATTTAAAAAATCATTTACAAGTGGAAGAAATTCAAAACGATAATTCAACTCATGTTTACACATTTGAAGATGAACAATTTATCAATGAGTTGGATTTTAACAATTGAATTAAGGATTCAACAGAAGTTTTAAGAATGTGAAATTAAACAGAATGGAGGAATTAAACAAATGTTAAAATTAGTATTAAGTTTTTGCGCAGTTACTTCTATAACTGGTTGCGGAGTGTCTACTTTAGTTAAGAATACGAATGATAATGATTATTATGAAAAACTTAAAGAAGATATTTTAACTAACAAAAAGTATATAGGTAGTGTTAATTATAACGATTATGATGGGCAAAGATTTTATAGTGAAAATTCATTAAATGAATACATATTGGGAAAATCTTACATAGATAAAGTATATACATCATCTAACCCCTCAAAAATAATTAAAGATTATGAGAATTCAATTTTGGACGAAAACAAAATTTATGATTTAGATACAAATAATAGTAAACAAGTATTTAGAGATGTTTTCAATAATGCAACTTTATCAAGTTCTGATGCGCTAAATACATATGTTAATAAAGGAAATATAAAAGAAAAATATAGTTATGATAGTATAAAATGATTTAGTACACCAGAAGAAGCAAAATTATATGAAAAAGAAAAGCTAAGTATATATAATTCAATATTTTATATGGTTAATGGCTATTATTATAATGCTTTTAATATTGATGATATAGAAAACTTATTAGCATCATTTGAAGAAGGCTTAAATGTAAATATTAATAAAAGTTTAAATGGTACGAAATTAATTAATCCTTACTCATTTGCAGGAACAATTAGTGACTTTAGAAGCAATGTTAAAGATTTTTTAAATCCAGATTTTATGTCAAAATATTTTTCAGATGTAATTGATATAGATTCCGAAAATTCACTTACTATAACCCCAACTGGAAATAACGAGTTTCGAGTTAATCAAAATGGAACTCAAAAAATATATTATGGTTCAAATAATGAGTCATATAAAATAAGGTTTGCAAATAAATATTCTTCAAATTTTGAAATGATAAAAGATTTTAAGGACATATCTAAGTGAGATACAAGTGGTTCAGAAGGAACTTGATCAATAGGTAGGCGTTATTGAAAAAGAGATATAGAAATTTTAAATCAATATAATAGAGTTGAAAAAGTAACTATTATATTAATGCCTAAATGGTCATATGGTTTTGGTAAAAATAACCCAAGTTTTGATTTTTATAATTATCATGATGATACTATTTCATCTGCAAAAGTTTATCTTAACAAAAAAGATAAAGAAAATAAAACCAATGTTTTAGGAGTTTTAAGTGATTTACCTTTAAGATACGGTGTAAATGATATAACTCAAGAAGAAAAAACAAAACTATTTGATATATTTTTTGATAATTATTTTCAAAAAGTTTTAACTAATTTTGCAGAAAATTCTAATAAAAGATTGACCTATGCTGATATTTTAAAAGGGAATAATATATATAATATAAATGAAACTGTAAAAAAAGATTTAGTATATAAACTAAACAATGGAATAGGTAAGAATTACACAATATTACAAAGTATTAGCGATTTTAATATTAGAAAAGAAAAAATAAAAGAGAATGGTAAATGAATTGATGATGAAATTAAATATGAATTAAACCCTGGTTTATATGTAAATGAAAAAGAACTAGATACATTTCTTCCTCTAAATAATGGCATTAATAGTTTTGTAAAATACTTTCAATCTTATGATATGCTCTTTTCAAATAGAGAAGGTAATAAATTATCTGGAAGTATGGAAGAAGCGAAGGAAAAAGCTTTTATTAATGGTAAAAGAACTTTAAAAAAACAATATATTGCATATGATGTCTTTGGTAACACAGAAGTTTCTGGCGAAAGTGAAGAAGATGTCATAAGAAAAATGCAAAACAAAATTTATTTAGAATCTAAATTAGTAAATAATAATGAAATAAAAACTTGGAATTTAAACTTCAAAAAATCATTTGACTCAATAATTTCAGATGGTAGATATTTAGTTTATAAAATAAAAAATATAAATAAACCTAATGATTATTTATATTTTCCATCTTTTGAATTAGCATTAAATTCAATAAAATCTTCTTTAAATATAGATAATATTTTAAAAAACAAAATTTCAAAAAGATTTTATTATGATTATATAGATTATAAAAACATAAACCATAGAATTTTATTTTTTGATGATGATATTGAAAGTGTATTGTCAAAAATTAAATCTTATCTAGAAGGAATAATTGATCTCTAAAATCTTGTAAAATATATAAATATCAATATAAAATATTATAAATTTATAAATAACTAATATTTATAAATTTTTTTATTATTTAAAATTATTAAGAACTATAAGTTTTCAAATTTGTTTAAAATAAAGATTTAAAAAACTATATTACTAAAAAGATTTTTAAATATAAACAATAAACTTTAAATTTATACTCTTTTTTAACTTCATTTTTGCTTAATAAAAAAAATATTAAAAAACTATTTACATTATATAAAAAAATATTATAATAATATTGTTAAAAAAGTAGCGCACATTGCTCACCATTACTTATAGGAAATGGTATAACTTTATTCTTTTATATAAAAATAATAGTTAATGTGCTCCTAGTTTTTTAAGGCACATTTTTTTATTTTTTGGAGGTTAAATGGCAGAAATAAAAAACAATAAAAGTGACTTTGTTAACAAAGACATTAGAGCAAGACAAATCCTAGTTATTGACCAAGATGGTCAAAAAATAGGTCCTTTAAATAAGTTTGAAGCATTAAAAATGGCCGAAGAACAAGGTTTAGACCTTATGCAAGTAGGTATGCAAGATAATTCAACAGCAATAGCAAAAATACTTGATTATGGGAAACATAAGTACGAGCAAAAAAGAAAACAAAGAGAAAATAAAAAAAATCAAGTAAAAGTAGAAAATAAGGAAATTAGGCTCACTGTTGGTATAGGAGAGCATGATTTAGATACTAAAGCTAGAAAAGCAAGAGAGTTTCTAGAAGCTGGAGATAGAGTCAAAGTTTCATTAAAATTTAAAGGTAGAGAAATTACATATCAAGAACTTGGTAAAGAAACCTTGAATAAATTTTTTGCAAAAGTTGAAGATTTAGCAAAAGTTGAAAAAGATGCAAAACTAAATACTAGATTTCTAGATATGTATATTGTGCCCAAAAAACCTTAAAAACAAATAAAGGAGGAAATTAGACATGCCAAAAATGAAAACAAAAAGCGCATTAGCAAAAAGAGTTAAGAAAAATGGTGCAGGTAAATTAAAACGTGCAAAAGCTTACAGATCTCACTTAGCACAAAATAAATCAACAAAACAAAAAAGACATTTAAAGAAATCAACATTTATATCTGATAGTGATCTAAAAAGATTAGATGGATTATTACAAAATTAATAAAGGAGTATAATTTATGGCAAGAGTTAAATTTGGTAAAGTTACAAGAGCAAGAAGAAAACGTTGAATAAAAAGAGCAAAAGGTTATTATGGAACTAAAAAAACCCATTATAAAAAAGCTCATGAACAAGTAGTTCGCTCAATGGCTTATGCTTTTGTTGGTCGTAAACTAAGAAAAAGAGATTTTAGAAAATTATGAATAATCCGTATAAATGCTGCTGTTAGACCTTTAGGTTTAAGTTATTCAAAATTTATGAATGGTCTTAAAGTATCTGGAGTTGAAATTAATAGAAAAATGCTTTCAGAATTAGCAATTCACGAACCAAAACAATTTGAGGTTTTAGTAGAAACTTCAAAAAAAGCATTAGAATCAAAAAAATAATGAAAAATCTTTATTAAAATAAGGATTTTTTTTGTTTTAATTAGATATATAAGGAGTAAATAAAGTATGGCAAATTTAGTTAATGACAATATCGAATTTGATGATAATGATTTTGAAGAAGCTTGAAGTAATGCTCCTAAATTAATTAATAAAGATATTAATGATTTTAAATTGTGTTTCATATGCAAGTTCCATATGAATAAAAAAAATATAATAAATGGAGATCTCTCTTGAAATATATTTATAATTAATCTTAAAACAATCAGTTTAGAAAAAAATAACTTTATCGCAGTTCATCAAAATTGTATGGAATTAAGACCAAAACTAGATTGCACAAAATTAGTAAAAAAAATCAAACAATCTGCTTGAATGTTTGATGAAAATTATTATAAATAATATTATTTTCTTTTATAGTTTAATCCAATTAAATTCATAACTTTATTAAGTTTTTTTCGTGCAATAAATCTAGCTTTATTTGCAGCTTCTTCTAATCAATTGTCAATTTCATTTGAATTTATAACTTCATTATATTTTTTTTGAATGCCTGAAATCAAATCACAAACAACTTTGCTAACTTCATTTTTAAATACACCATAATCTTTATTTTTAAAATTATTTTCCACATCTTTTGGTTCTATATTTGTAATGGATGAATATATTGTTATCAAATTACTTATCCCTGGTTTATTTATTGGATCATATTTTACAATATTTTCAGAATCTGTTAAAGCAGATTTTATTTTTTTATCTATTGTGTTTAAGTCATCTAGTAAAGAAATATATGATTTTGGGTTTTCAGATGATTTAGACATTTTTTTAGTTGGATCTTGTAAATCCATAATTTTATTTCCAACTTTAGAAATATAATCTTCAGGTATTTTAAACATTTCCCCATATTTATTATTCATTCTTTCGGCAATATTTCTTGCTAATTCAATATGTTGTTTTTGGTCTTTTCCAACAGGTACATAATCTGGGTCATATAATAAAATATCACTTGCCATTAATAATGGGTATGTTAATAAACCTGTTGGTATAAAGTCTGTTCCATTTGTAGATTTAACCTTGTTAGATTTATCTTTAAATTGAGTCATTCTATTTAACTCTCCAATTGTACTATTACATGTTAAAATTCAACATAATTGGGTATGTTCTAATACTTCACTTTGAATAAAGACATTTGATTTATTTGGATCTAATCCACAAGCAAAATAAAGAGCAATCATATTTTTGATATTATTTTTTAAAACAGTTTTGTCTATATGTGTTGTTATTGCATGTAAATTAGCCACAAATATAAACATTTCAAATTCATCTTGTAAGGAAACAAAATTTTTGATTGCACCAATGTAATTTCCAAGTGTTATAGTCCCAGTTGCAGTTATTCCTGAAACCATTCTTTTTTTAATTTCCATATACTTCTCCTTAAGTTACATTTTATATTATACAATTATTTATTTTTAAAACAAAAATGAGTAAAATTAATTAATAAAAGGAAGTTAATATGAAGACATATAATTTAATAAAAAATGATTACATTGAAACAGCTGAGAAAATTGAATTATTTGAAGCAGAATTGAAAAAAAGGGGTTGAATTTTGAATACAGAAAACCCTGATTTTGTTTTTATTATTGGTGGAGATGGAACTTTTTTAAGAGCAGTTTCATATTATAAAAAAATAATTGATAAAATTAAATTTGTTCCTTTTAAACTTGGTGGTATTGGTTTTTATACTAATAAAAATAGATTAAATGAACTTTCTTTAACATTAGACTTAATTGAATCAAATAACTATGAAATGCAATCATTTGAAATGTTAGAAGTTAAAAATAATAATGATAAATTATTAGTTGTTAATGAAATGAAAATATTAAATGAAAAAAAACCTATTTATATTGAAATTTATATAAACAATAATTTCTTAGAAAGATTTCATGGAACTGGTTTAGTTATTTCAACATCAAATGGAAGCACAGGTTATATGAAATCAGCTAGAGGAGCCGTTATATTACCAAGAAAAAGTGGAATTTATCAATTGCAAGAATTAACACCAGTTAGCACCAATAAATTTCGTTCACTTAACTCACCACTTATATTAGATAAGAATTTTGATTTATCATTAGTGTTAGAAGATAACTCAAATGAGTCTATGATAATTGACACATTAGAGTACAAACTTATTGATAAAAGGATTGAAATAAAATTATCAAATATATCAATAAATGTTATAACATGTTTAAAAAATGATTTAAAAAATGATATTGAAATCATTAGAGACATTTTTATAAAAGATAAAGAGGAAATATTGTAATGCTAGTGATCGTTTTAACTCTATTTTCAGTTATTTTTCTAATTTTTTTAATTGTTCTTATAATTCATTTAAATTTAAGAAAATATAAAATTGTAAAGTATGAAAAATATAAAATTGAAAATAATGATAAAGCTTTTACATATAAAAATATATTAGAATCATTGGGTGGTTTAGAAAACATAGAAAAAGTAGATAATAAAAAAATATATTTAGTTTCTACAAATTTAATTAATAAAAAGAAACTAAATTATTTTAAAATTAAATATGATATAAATGATAATTATATTATTATTTCAGTCAAAGGATTTAATATAAATTTATTTTATAAAAAACTAAAAAAACAAATTGAAAATGAATCTATTTAAATTTCTTATTATAACCATAAATACCACCTTGAAGTGTTAAGGCGTCAATACCATGTTCTTTAAGAAAACTTGCTGTTTGACCACTTCTATTACCTGCATTACATACAGTGATAATTAATTTATTATCAGGATTATATTTTTCTAAATAATACTCATAATTCTTTATAAAATCAGTGAATTCAATATTAATTGCTCACTCAAAATGTGGTAACATTTCAAATTCACCTTTTGTTCTAACATCAATTGTTAAAACTTTATCTTTAACTCTTTTGTAATCTTCTGGTGAAATCATTTTTTTGCTCCTTATATATTAATTTTATAGTTTTTAAAGTGTATAATAAATATAAATTGGGCTTTTTATAAATATTTGTATAATTTAAATAATTTTTATATATTATGATTTTTATGTTGCTTATTTAATGAAATATTATAAATATTTATCAAGTAAAAGGAGAAAAAATGGCAGAAATTAAATTTATGGCCTTAGGTGGCCAAGATGAAAGAGGTAAAAATCTTTTCATTGTGAGCGTAGATGAACAACTTTTTGTTTTTGATTCAGGAATGAAATTTCCAGAAAGAAGTGTATTGGGAATAGATGTTATAATACCAAATTTTGACTTTTTAAAAGAAAATGCAAAAAAAATTAAAGGTATATTTATATCAAATCCAAGTTCAAGTAATGCAGGATCAATTAGTTATATCTTAAGAGATGTTGATGTTCCTGTTTATTGCAACGAACTTACAACAATAGTATTAAAATATAGAAACTTGAAGTATAGAATAAAAAACAGAGAAAATAATTTTAAAATAATAAAAGACAAAGACATTCTAAAATTTGATAAAAATGTTTCAGTTGAAGTTTTTAGAACAACTTCTATGTTCCCAGAATCATTCGGATTTGCAATTCACACAAAAGATGGAAGTATTGTTTATGCAGGTGATTATATAATGGATGGAACAGAGCAATCTTATTTTTCAACAGACATGAATCACTTAGCACAAATTTCAAAAAAAGGAGTTCTTACTTTAATTTCGGACTCTGAGTTTGCTTCAAGACTTGGTTACACAGTACCTAATCATAGAATTGAAAAATTTATAGTTGGACCAATGAAAAACAAAAAAAATAGATTAGTATTAGGATTATTTGAAGAAGATGTATTTAAGTTGTTTGAAATTATTGCTCAAGCAAAGCAAAATGATCGTAAAATAGCAATTTATGGTAAAACTATAGCAAAAATTATAGAAGCTAAAACAGTTCAAGAAAGTTTACAACTTTATGAAAAGGATATAATCACAACTGAGGAATTTATGAATTCAACAGATGGAGTTTTAGTAATTACTGGTGCAGGTGATTTATTGTATTCAAGACTTGCTAAAATTGCAGCAGGAAACGATGAAGTTGTTGAATTTACAGAAAATGACACAATCATTCTTGCAACCCCACCGTCTGCTGGTGTTGAAAAAAGACATGCAGAAATATTAGATGAATTGGCTAGAACAAATGCACATCTAATTGCATTATCAGATAAAAACATTTGAACCATGAGAGCTAGTTATGAAGATATAAAACTAATGACTAGAATTATGAAACCCAAATCATTCATTCCTGTTAAAGGCTTGTACAAGGATTTCTTATCAGCTGAAAAAGCTGCTATTGAAGCAGGTGTAAAATCTGAAAATATAGAATTAGTAAAGAATGGCCAAGTTCTAAAGGTATTTCCTGATGGTAAGTTAGTAGTTTCAAACCAAAAAATAAAAACCGCAGATATATTTGTTGATGGAATTGGAGCAGGGGATATAGGTGCTATTGTTTTAAATGAACGTAAACAATTAGCAACAGATGGAGCTGTAATAATTGGTGCTAATTTAAATGATAAAACTAAAGAATTATGTTCTCTTATAGACATACAAATGCGTGGTGTTGTTTATATAGTTGACGATAACCCTATATTTAAATTAATGCAAAAACAAATTGTAGATTTAATAACAAGAGCAAAAGATGATTGAAAATTAAAACCTGAAAGTTTTGATATAAATCAAATAAAAAAAGATATTGTATCGAAAGTAAGATCTATAATTAAACAAGAAACTGGTAAGCAACCAATTGTTCTTGTTATTGTTAATGAACTTTCTGGAATAAATTACGAACCAAAAATTAGACAAAAAAGTAACCAATAAAGTTAATATTTTGATTGAAAGTTGTAAAAGTATTTAATTTTGTATTAAAATATTGTAAAGGGCAATAATGGGTGAATCAAATGGATAACTTTAACAATAATAACAACAACTCTGACAGAACTTCTGCATTCACAATACAAAGAAAACAAAGAAGACCAGATTCTGTGTCTTGAATTATTAGTGCATTATTTTTATTCTTTACAAATATTATTTCAATTGGAAGAATAACAATTGTTGGTCAATTTCTAGATGACGTAGTTTTTACTTTCCCTTTTGGTTGATTTAAATATTTCTTGTACTTGTTAATTTTTATAATTGCATTCTCAATTTATTTTGGTATTAAATTTAAAGTTAAAAAAAGATTTATAGCTATGTTATTTACGACTTTTGTTGTTTTATGTTGACTAATAAGCTCAATTTTATTCATAATTGCTTACGCTAGTGAGTCAAAAAACTTTGTTGTAGATAATTATTGAACAAAGTCTATTTTTTTAGATTCTATAAAATCATATACAAATAATTGATATAGTAACTCTTTATGAAATACCGAACATAATCTTATAATTGCTAATCCAGATAGTTATTTTACATTGTGAGCTGGTGGGGGTATCATCGGTACCACTCTATGTGGTGTCTCATCTTATTTAACAATATTTGGTGCTTTATTAATTGCTTTATTCTTTTTATTTATAAACTCTTTATGAATATTTACTGGTGATCCATTATATGTTTTAAAACCAAAAAGACTAAGAAAAACAAACAGATTAAGAATATTATCATTAAAAAAACAACATGTTAATGTAGATAATGGAAAACCAAAAAAAGCTAAAAAAAGAAGTGGCTTTAATCTATTTACTTTGATAAATGTTGATAATGAAGAAACATTTGATGAAAGACAAATTCTTTCATCAATTAAAGAATCTGATATAACTATTGAACTACCTAGTTTCAATAGAAAACGTAAAGAAGAAATTTATGAAGACACTGCAGAAAATTTTTACAAAGGTGACTTTTCTGAATTAAATAATTTAGATTACAATAACAATTTAGATTTTGAAAACATGCATAATAATAACTATTATGAATCAAATAGAGGTTTTCATCCAGTTCAAGAACATAACTATGAAAACAGTTATCAAATTAATGAACAATCAAATTATGATAATGATTTTCAAAATAATCAAAACTTTATTCAACCAAGACCTTTAGAAAATAAAAATAATATTGATAATTCAAGTTCTTTAAATGAAGAGGCAAGAAAAAAATTTAACCTAGAATCTAACCTTACTCCTTTTGGAGGAAATGGTCACACATTGGAAGTCGCAAGCGAATTAAGAAGACTTAATAAAAATAAGGATAAATCTAACGTTTTAGAGCAAACAGGTCAAATAACTTTAGATCAATATATTAATGAAGTTAAAGAAGAACGTAGTGAAAAAAATATTTATAGTAGATATGACAATTATACCTCACCAATTCAAGATGAATTTGCAAGAACAATTGTAAATGGTCAAGGAAATTATGGTTTTCAAAATAATCAGTCAAGAAAAATAGAGGTTGACAAAAGAAAAGCGTCAGAAAAAAAACTATTTGTAAATGAATCTTATAGGTTACCAAATATTGATGTACTTAAAAAAAATACTGATGATGAAAGAGAGTATGCAATTCTTAGTGAATATGCAGGTAAAAAAGCAAAGCTTATTGAAGAAACTTTTAATCAATTTGGGGTTAATGCAAAAGTTGTTAACATTAACATTGGTCCAAGTGTTACTAAATATGAAGTTCAACCTTCTGCCGGAACAAAAGTTAATTCAATAACTAGTCTTGAAAATGATTTAAAATTAGCTTTAGCAAGTCAAAGTCTAAGAATTGAAGCTCCAATACAAGGAAAATCAGCAGTTGGACTTGAAGTCCCAAATGAATCAACAATGATTGTTGGTTTAAGAAATGTAATAGAAAATGCCCCAATACAAAAAATTAATTCAAAACTATTATTTGCAATTGGTAAAACTGTAACTGGTGATTTTTTATTTGGTGAATTAGATAAAATGCCTCACCTATTAGTTGCGGGTTCAACAGGTAGTGGTAAATCAGTTATGATTAATGGAATAATAAGCTCATTTCTTATGAGATCTAAACCTCATGAAGTAAAATTTTTAATGATAGACCCTAAAAAAGTTGAACTATCTATTTACTCTGATATTCCTCATTTATTAGCTCCAGTAATTAGTGATATGAATCTAGCCAATAATGCATTAAAAAAAGTTATTAGTGAAATGGAAAGAAGATATGCATTATTTACAAGTGCAAGCGCAAAAAATATTGAAGGTTATAACTCTAAACAACATAAAAATGAAAACAAACTTCCATATTATGTAATAATAATCGATGAATTAGCAGATTTAATGATGACTGCAAATAAAAAAGATGTTGAAGATTCTATAATGAGATTAACTCAAATGGCAAGAGCTGCTGGAATTCATTTAATTGTAGCTACACAAAGACCATCAACAGATGTTCTTACTGGAGTTATAAAATCAAACATACCTACTAGAATAGCATTCTCTGTTGCTTCATCAATTGATTCAAGAACAATATTAGATTCAATGGGTGCTGAAAAATTAATAGGTAAAGGTGATTTACTTTATATGGCACCAGGAAGTAATTTTTTAACAAGAGCTCAAGGTACTTTTATTAGCGATGAAGAAATTGAAAAGTTAGTTTTACATTGTAGATCACAACAACAACAAGTTTTTGATGAAGAATTCTTGACATTAGAAGAAGATTATAATAATATGGTTAATACACAATTAGTTCAAAAAGACCCATTATTCAATGAAGTAAAAACTTACATTATTAATGAACAAAAAGCTTCAACAAGTTTAATACAAAGAAAATTTAGTATTGGTTATAATAGAGCTGCAAAAATAATTGATGAACTTGAAATGTGTGGAATCATAGGACCTCAGAATGGTGCTAAACCTAGAGAAGTATACTTAAAAAATGAAGAATTATATTAATAAATCAGTTTTACTGATTTATTTTTTAATGATAAGCAGGTGTTATAATGAATGATAAAATTAAAACTATACCAGATAAGCCAGGTTGTTATATATATTTAAATAATAATAACAAGGTTATTTATGTTGGAAAAGCTAAAAACTTAAAAAAAAGAGTTTCTAGTTACTTTAATAAAGCCCATAATTTTAAAACTACAAAGCTTGTTAGAGAAATAAAAGATCTTAATACAATAGTAACTGCAAATGAAAAAGAAGCCTTAATATTAGAACAAAATTTAATAAAAAAATATAAACCAAAATATAATGTTGTATTAAATGATGATAAAAAATATCCTTATATTTCAATAACTAATGAAAAAGATCCAACCTACATCTATACAAGAAATTATGACCCTAAAAATAAGATATCCTTTGGTCCTCTTCCAGAAGGTTCTAGTGCAAGAAATATTCTAAGAACTTTAGAAAGAGTTTATCCATTAAGAAGGTGTAAAGGTAATCTTGGCAAACCATGTATAAATTATCATATAGACCAATGTTCTGGAGCTTGTTTTAAAAATGTTGATAAATCTTATTATGATAAACAAATTGAAAATGTAAAAAAAGTTTTTAACAAAGGAGGTACTGAGTTAAAAAACTTATTAAAACAAAAAATGATAAAGGCAGCAGAAAATCTTCAGTTTGAAGAAGCACAAAGAATAAAAGAAATTATTCAACATTTAGGGTTCACAACAGTTGATCAATTTGTAGACTTTAGTGAAAGTTTTAATAAAGATATCTTTGGATACTTTCATGATGAAAAGTACATATCATTTACAGTTTTATTTTATAGAAACGGTAAGTTAATTTCTAAAGATAGTATGGTATTTGAAAGTGATTATGAAAATTTACAAGAATTATTTGAAAGTTTTGTTATGCAAGTTTATCAAAAAAATATGATACCAGACTTAATAATTCTCCCCCCCAATTTTTCTGTTGGAAGTCTATCTTTAATTTTTACAAATAAAATATCAAATTTAGTTGATAAAATATCAGTAAAACTTGTTGAATTAGCAAATGAAAATGCAAAAGAATTTTTAATAGAAAAAATAAAATATAAAAATCAAAAATCTGTTCTATATGATGAATTGCTTGAAAAAGTTCAACACTCTTTAGATTTACCAACCATACCTAACCATATTGAAATGTTTGATGTTGCAAACATATTAGATGAATTTGTAACTGGTGCAATGGTAGTTTTCAAAAATGGTCTTCCAAGTTATAATGATTTTAGAAAATTTAATATTGATATAGAATATAAAGATGACTATCACAGAATGCAAAATATGATATATAGAAGATATCAAAAAGATTTTAATAAACCTGAAAACCTACCTGATTTAATAATTATGGATGGAGGAAAAATACAAGTAAATGCAGCAATTTCTCAATTAGAATTATTAGACTTAAGCATACCAATAATTGGTCTTGTTAAAAATGATAAGCATAAAACAGATCATATATTAAATTGAAACAATAAAATTATTAATTTAGATAAAACAAGTGAAGAATTCTTATTTTTAGAAAAAATACAAGATAGAGTACATAATTTTGCAATAGCTGGTTTTAGAAAAAGAAAATTAAAAGGTGTCACCAAAGATGAACTATCAGAAGTTAAAGGAGTTGGACCAAAGTTATTAAATAAAATAAATACTGAATTTAAAGATAGAAGTCATTTTTATAGTTTAAATGAACAAGATTTAAAAGAATTTATTAAAAATGAAACCACTTTCAAGAATGTATTAAATTTTTTAAAAAACAAGAAAAAAAAATAATTTAATTGTATAATTACATAGTTGGTAAAAGGAGTATCAAGATGACCGAAAAAGATATAATTTTAACTTCTGAAGGTAGGGAAGAATTAGAAAAAGAATTATCAAACTTAATTAATGTTATTAGACCTCAAGTTATTGAGGAGTTAGTTGAAGCAAGAGCACAAGGTGATTTATCTGAAAATGCAGACTATGATGCAGCTAGAAATAGACAAGCAGAAGTAGAAGCAAGAATAAAAGAAATTGAAACCATGCTTTCAAAGGCTAAAATAATTGAAGATTCAAACAATCTTAATAAAGAAATAAAAGTTGGAACTACTGTAACTTTTCAGAATTTAAAAACAAAAAAAGAAATGACTGTTAAAATAGTTGGTGTTATTGAAGCTGATCCATTTGAATCAAAAATATCAAATGAATCACCACTTGCTAAAGCAATGCTGGGTAAAAGTACTAATGATACTTGCGAAGTAAGAGAACTAAAAGAACCATACAAGATTTTGATAAAAGATATAAAATAATTACAAACCTTTAATTAGGTTTTTTTATTTAGGAGTAACATGCTTAAAATACAAAATACATTTAAAAATAATAATAAAACTATATATTTAGTTGGTACGCCAATAGGAAATTTAGATGATATTTCTTTAAGAGCAATAGAAGTTTTAAAAAACTCGGATTTGATATATTGTGAAGATAAAAGAGTAAGTATAAATCTCTTAAACAAATATAGCATTAAAACGCGTTTAAAAACTTTACATAAATTTAATGAGCAAGAAGAATTTGATTACTTTAAAACTGAAATTAATGATTACAATAAAATATCTATTATATCTGATGCAGGTGTGCCATGCATTTCAGACCCTGGAATGTATTTTGTTAATAGCATTTTAAACTTTTATGATGACATAAATATAACGGCTGTAAATGCAGGACCAGCGTATATTCATACTTTATTGGTCAGTGGTTTTATATCTTATAAAAATATTTTTTTAGGGTTTTTAAAAAAGAACACAAATGATGAAATAATTGAACAAATCAACAATAATTCAACTATAGTTTGTTTTTATGAGTCTGTTCATAGAATTATTACTAGAATTAATTCACTTTCTTTATTATTGCCATTAGAAACAAATATTGTTATAGGTAGAGAAATATCAAAAATAAATGAACAATTTATTCATGGAACCTTAGAAGAAGTTAAAGCATATTTAAATAGCAATGATTTTATTGCTAAAGGTGAGTTTTCAATTGTACTAGATTTATCAAATATAAAGATTTTAGATAATATTAGTGAAAACAAAATTGAAGAACTTGTACTATCTTTAAAAACCAATGGTCTTACAAATAAAGATATTATTAAAGAATTACACCAAAAATATAAGATTAATAAAAATACTTTATCAAATATTATATACAAATTAAAAAAATAAGTCGATATTATAAAAGGGTGATAAAATACAAAAATTAACTATAGATGAAAAAAGAAACATTGTAGGTGGAGCTGGTATTTCAGGTGCATTTCTGGATGGTATAGCAAATATTATTAAAAGTGCTACTGGATTTTTTACTGATAATATTGGTGCGATAGCTACACCTATATTGGCTTCAAAAGTAATTAATAATGTTGATAAAATGGACTTTAAAATAGGGAATAATTCATTTTCATTTGATAGAACAAAACTAAACGAAAATAAATATTCACAAAAATCCGCAAACTGAGCTAGTGTTATATAATGCTAGCTTTTTTATATATTAATTAATCAAAATTTAATGAAATTAATAAAAAAATAATGTACAATTATTTAGGTTGTAGATTCAACCGCTCTTTTGTATGTTTTAAGAAATATTTTATATTCACATACAAGGCGAGTCTATTCGGAGGTAAAATAATGTTTGCAATTATTAAAACAGGTGGTAAACAAATTAAAGTTCAACAAGGTGATGAAATATTCATTGAAAAAGTTAAATTAGAGGAAGGAGAACAAATACTATTTAAAGAAGTTTTAATGGTAGATTCTACTTTCGGTAATCCATTTATAAAAAATGCTGTTGTTTCAGGAACAATACTTAAACAAGGTAAAGAAAAAAAATTAAGAGTTATTAGATACCACCCTAAAAAAAATGTTAATAAGATTTATGGTCATAGACAACCATATACAAAGGTAAAAATTGATGAGGTATCATTGACTGGAGTTTTATCAAACAAACCTAAGCCAGTTTCTAAGTCATCAGAAGTTAATAGTGAAGCAAAAGTTTCAACTATTGCTGCAAAAAAAGAAACAGTTGCTACAGCGCCAAATACTAAAACAACTGTAACTACTAAAGCAGCTGTTGAAAAAAAAGAAACACCTGCTAAAACAACTACAAAAGCAAGTGCTTCAACAAAAGTTGTAGCTGAAAAAAAAGAAACAGTAGCTAAAACACCAACTACTAAAACAACTGTAACTACTAAAGCAGCTGTTGAAAAAAAAGAAACAGTTACAAAAAAAACAACTGCTAAAACTGATGCTGTTAAAAAAACTACAACTACAAAAGCTGTAGCTGAAAAAAAAGAAACAGTTACAAAAAAAACAACTGCTAAAACTGATGCTGTTAAAAAAACTACAACTACAAAAGCTGTAGCTGAAAAAAAAGAAACAGCAACAAAAAAAGTTGAAAATAAATAATAATGATTATAGCTGAATTTGTTTACGTAGACAAAACTATTAATAATTTTAATGTTAGAGGTCATGCCAACTTTGATAATTATGGCAAAGACATTGTATGTTCTGCTGTAACGGGTATAGTATCTGGTGCATTAAATGCATTTGATTCTCTTTATAATGATTGTTTTAAAATTGATGTTAAAACAAATAAAATTAGTGTTAATATATTGAAGAACACAAAAGAAGTAAGTATCTTATTAAACTTCTTGTTAATACAACTGGAAACAATATCAACTCAATATCCAGAGAATTTTATAATAAAAAAGGTAGGTGAATAAAATGAAATTTTTATTAGGTTTACAGTTCTTCGCTTCTAAAAAGGGTGTTGGATCAACTAAAAACGGTAGAGATTCAGAATCAAAAAGATTAGGGGCTAAAAAGTCAGATGGACAATTTGCTAATGCAGGTTCAATAATTTTTAGACAAAGAGGTACAAAAATACACCCAGGTCTTAATGTTGGTAGAGGTGGAGATGACACTTTATTTGCATTAATATCAGGTGTTGTTAAGTACCAAAGATTTGGAAAAAACAGAACAAAAGTTAGTGTTTTACCAAAATAATAAAGTACCTAAAAGGTACTTTTTTTTAATATGAGGAGATTTATTTTATGGGAAACTACCTTTTTTTATATGTTATAGCAGCAATAGCAATACTTATTTTAACTATTTTAATTATTTTTAATAAATTAAATAAGAAAAGCTTAAATTCAAAATTAAAGACATTCAAAAAAGAGTTTATTCGTAATAAAACATTTAATGTTATTGATTTGAATTTAACTGAAAATATAAATAAATACCCGTTTTTATCAAATTTCAACAACATAAAAAAACAAGTTAATATAATTGATTTAGTTCAAGAATTAATAAAAAAACAAGAGGTATACTATAATTACTGAACTAATATAGAGTATGATTTATTTTCTTATTTAGAAGTCTTGAGTTATGAAAATGGAATAAAAATTCCAGACAATGACTTTATTGAAATTTATAAACAATTTGCTGAACAAAGTTTTACCATTTATAAAAAATACTACCTTCAATCTGTTATACCTTTAATTATTTTTAATTTCCAAAATTTTGATACAATTGATATTAAATTTAAGGACAATGATTCTAAAATTGATAAATATTTTATAATGTTTTGTGAAGACTTAATTGAAATGAATAAAATTATTAAAGAATCAATTAGTTATAGTAAATATATTAAGGATGAAAGCACAAGTAATTCATATAATAATTATAATAATAATTATAGAAATATAAATATTGATGAAGAGCAAGAAAAACTTATAAATGCTTATAAGGTTTTAGGTTCAAAACCATCTGACGACAATCAAACAATAAAGAAAAATTATAGAAAACTTGCAAAAGAGTACCACCCTGATAGAAATAAATCTAGCAATGCAAAAAGAAAAATGGCAGAAATAAATAATGCCTATGATCTAATAATGCAATTCAGAAATAAATAATTAACTAATATTTTTATTGACTTTATTCAATTAATGTATTATTATTATCTATTACGCGGAGGTAATGAAAATGAAAAATGAAATAAAAAAAGACTTAGAAGAATATATTTTAGAACATGCTAAAATGCAATACACTTGTTTTGACTTAAGTGTTCAATGTTTAAAACTTGGTTATAATGGATTTGCACACTTTTTCCAAGTACAAGCTCAAGATGAATTCTTACATCAAAGAAGAATTATAAAATATTTATCTGAAAGGGATCAATTATTTGAAATTAAATCAGTTAGCATTGAAAAAAATAATTGCAATTCAATTATAGAAGTGCTTGAAACTTATAAAAAACATAGAGAACATTTTGCAGAATTGACTTCAAAATATTATAAAAACGCGTCAAACTTAGATGATTTTGTAACATCAAAATTTTATGACTGATTCTTAATTGATTTTTATGAGGAAATTGCAGAAACTAAGGATTTAATTGATGGATTAAAACTATCAAATAGTGATCATTATAAAGCTGACATTAAAGCATCAGAAAGAATAGCTCCTAACACTGACCCTGTTGTAGATCCATTTGCACCACATCAATAAAATAAACAATCTATAAAGGATTGTTTTTTATTTCAATTAAAAAGTTTTAAATATATAATTAATATTAAAAATAAATAAATGATATACTATATTTGTTGTATATAAATTTTATGGTATGCAATCACATTTAGGAATTTTCTATCCTAGTGCCAATTTTAATAAAGGTGGATAGATTTTGAACTACTTGGAAGAATAACGAATAAATTAGAAAAGGAAAAAATTATGATTAAAGATTTAACAAGAGAACAATTATGAGATGCAGGAGCTCAATATGGACATCAAACTAAAAGATGAAATCCAAAAATGAAGCCTTACATCTACAATTCAAAAAATAAAAATCACATTATAGATTTACAAAAAACAGTTAGAAAACTTGAAGATGTAAAAAAATTAATCTCACAAATTGCTGCAAAAAAAGAAAAAATTATTTTTGTAGGTACTAAAAGAACTGCTAAACAAGCTGTAAAAGAATCTGCTATAAGAAGTGGAAACTTTTATATAAATTCAAGATGATTAGGCGGAACTTTAACTAATATGAAAACAATTTCTCTAAGAATAAAAGCTTTATGAGATATTGAAAATGAAGAAAAAACAGGAAAAATAAACTTAAGACCTAAAAAAGAGCAAATTTTAATAAAAAAAGAAAAAGTTAAATTAGAAAAACTATTGGGTGGGATAAAACAAATGCATAAACTTCCTGCTGCTATGTTTGTTGTAGACCCTAAAACTGATGAAATTGCTGTAAAAGAAGCTAGAAAATTAAGAATACCAGTAATAGCAATTTGTGATACAAATGTTGACCCAGATATGGTTGATTATGTTATTCCTGCAAATGATGATATTCAAGAGTCAGTTAACATAATAACTAATTACATCGCTGAATTATATGGTGACTTTGCAGGTATTAAATTAGCACCAACAACTTTAAAATTTGTTGCACAAAAAAAAGAAGATTATAAACCAAGAGAAAATAATTATAATAGAAACAACAATTATGAACAAAGAAACTATCAACAAAATAATAACAAAGAAGCAGAAGCTGCAAAACAACCTGTTGATTCTGAAAAAAGTGTTGAAGTTAAGGAGGAAAAATAATGGCTGTTACTACTGAATTAATAAAACAACTTAGAGAAATGACATCTGCTGGTATGATGGATTGTAAAAAAGCTCTTGAAGCTACAAATGGTGATATTGATGAGGCAATAGTTTGACTAAGAGAAAATGGACTTGCAAAAGCCGCTAAAAAAGCAGATAGAGTAGCTGCTGAAGGTGTTTCTTTAGCTATTTCAAATGATAAAAAAGCTATTATTATAGAAGTTAACTCGGAAACTGATTTTGTTTCTAAAAATGAAAAGTTTATATCATTAATTGATGAAATTGCTAAAGTAATTTTACAATCAAATATCTCTTCATTAGAAGATGCACTTAATTTAAAATTAAGCAGTGGATCTACAATTAATGAAGCTTGTATAGAAGCTACAGCAACAATCGGTGAAAAAATTTCATTAAGAAGGGTTGCTGCTGTTGAAGGTAAAAACTTAGCTGTTTATAACCACTCAAATAAAAGAATATCTGTTTTAATTAGTTTTGAAGGAGATATTTCAAAAGAAGATGCATATAACGTATGTATGCATGTAGCAGCTATGTCACCAAAATATGTATCAAGTAACGATGTGCCACAAGAGTTCAAAGATTCTGAAATGCATATAATTAAAGAAACTACAGATGTAACTGGTAAACCTGAAAATGTTGCACAAAACATTTTAAATGGAAAATTAAATAAAAAAATTGCTGAGGTTACACTTCTTGAACAAGCATATGTTATTGATGAAAAACAAACTGTAGGTAATTTCTTAAAATCAAAAAAATCATCAATTTTAAATATGTATAGATTCGAAGTTGGTGAAGGTATTGAAAAAGTAGTTTCAGACTTTGCAGCAGAAGTTGCGGCACAATTGAAAGGAAATTAGTATGATGAATTTATTAGTGGACTTTAAGAATAATAACCAAGTTTTAATAATTGCAATAATTGCAGCTATTGTTGTTGCTATTCCTGCCATATTAACTTATTATTTATTTATTAATTTTTTAAAAGCAAAAAAACCAAAGTATTTAAGTAAGTTATCTTTTTCATTACTTAACTTAAATATATTCTTTAGTTTAGTATTTTCAATTTTATCAATAGTTTTTATAAAACTAGAAATTATTAATACAGATACAGATAGTATACTTGTTGTTGTATTCTTAGCAATCTCATATTTATTAATTGTTTTATTATATGTAATATTATTCTTTTTTAGCCAATACATTTGAGTGTTATTTGATGATAATAAATTAATAACACTTGCAGAAAAAATAAATTATGAAAAAATTACTAAAATAGTAGATGATGTTGATTCAAACAAAAATGTATACTTAAACTTTGTTGAAGGAACTAGAAGATTAAGAAAAATTAAGTTTGCAAAAAGTACATTAATAGGAAGCTTTTTCTTAGAAAATGCAAAGTTTTCAGGTGTCGAACCAGAACAAATTTCTCAATCAGAATTTATCAATGATTTAGAAGTTAAAAATAGAGAAGCAGCTTATGAAAAAGTTAAAAAATCAGATAAGAAAAAAAATGACTCAGTTGAAGAAACAGAAATTACAGAAACTGAATTAGAAAATAGTTCAGAAAAAAATAATGAAAATATTAATGATGAACCAATTACTGAAAATATAGAAGTAGTTGATGAAAACAAAAAAAATAAATAAATTTAAAAGCTTTCAAAAAACATCTAAAAGTCTTATTGATAAAAGATGTTTTTTTTATGACCTAATAATATTTATTTTGTACAAAATTTATTCTTAACATTTGTAAAAATTACAACAAATGAAATTAATAATTTTTTGTTATAATCTTTTTAGCGAGGTAATTATGGCATTAAAGTATAAAAGAGTTTTATTAAAAATTTCAGGAGAAGCCTTAAAGGGTAAGAATGATATATATGATAAAGAAAAGTTGGAAGATGTAGCTAAGCAAGTTATAAAATTAACAAAAGAAGGTTTACAAATAGGTATAGTTATTGGTGGAGGAAATATCTGAAGAGGTAAATTAGCTGGTACATTGGAACTTTATAGAATCGAAGCAGATTATATGGGAATGTTAGCCACAATAATGAATGCACTTGCATTTGAAGCTACACTAAGAAAATTAAATTTTGATAAAGTAAAAGTTTACTCTTCATTAGAAATTAAAACTGTAACAAGTTCATATAATTATAGAAATGCTAGAGAAAAACTTGAAGAAGGTTATGTAGTTTTATTTGCAGGTGGAACAGGATATAGTTACTTTACAACAGACACTGGAGCTTCAATCAGAGCTATAGAAATTAAAGCCGATGCATTATTAATGGCAAAATATGGTACAAAAGGAGTTTATGATAAAGACCCAAATATAAACAAAGATGCTAAATTTTATGATTATTTAACACATAATGATCTTGTAACTAAAAACTTACAAGTAATGGATTCAACAGCAGCAACATTATCAAGAGATGGTAAGTTAGAAATTGTTGTTTTTGATATTAAAGGAAATGAAAACATTGTAAAAGTAGCCCATGGAGATTTAGAATGTAGTGTTATAAAATAAGGAGACAAAAAATGATTAAAGAATTATTAGATATTACAAATTTAGAAATGCTTGAAGTAGTTGAAAGCTTTAAAACTTACATCTCAAAAATTAGAACTGGTAGAGCAAATGCAAGTATATTAAGCAGTGTTATGGTTGATTTTTATGGAACATTAACACCAATTAATCAAACATCACAAATTTCTGCACCAGAACCACAACAATTAGTGGTTAAACCTTACGATAGGGGTCAAGTGCAAAATGTAGTCGCTGGCATAAATAAAGCTGATTTAGGTTTAAACCCTTTAGCGGAAGCAGATCTTATAAGAATTAATATTCCACCTTTAACTGAAGAAATAAGAAAAGATTTAGTTAAAAAAATGATGAAGGAGTTAGAAAACTTTAAAGTAAGAATAAGAAATTTAAGAAGAGATGCTATTGATAAAGTAAAAAAAGATTCTAGTTTACCAGAAGATTTAAAGAGTGATTTTGAAAACCAAATTCAAAAATTAACTGATAAAAATATTTCTCTTTTAGATGAAGTTTCAAAAAGTAAAGAAAATGATTTAATGAAAGTATAAAAAGAAAAATAAGTATATTATTTTTCTTTTTTTATTTATAATTAATGTAAAGAATGCATTTTATTGCAATCTTTATACCTATGATATACTTATAGGAGAGGGCGAAATGGGTTTTAAAAAAGGAGTAATTGTAAATTACAATCAAAAAAATTATTTAATCGAAGAAGTAATTCATAAACAATTATCTGATAGACAATTGACTTTTTTGCGTATTAAAGATTTATTGAATCAAGAAGTATTGACTGTCGAATCTAGCTCTGTAAAGTCAATTGTTGTAAATAAAAGAACAAATGATTTTGATAAGAGTGATACTGAATATATTAATTCACTTTTTGACTTTAAAAATAATAAAGATAAAAAAGAAACTTTTTTTGATATTACTAATGATGAACAAGTGTATTCGAATGATACTCTTTTAAATGATAATGGAATTTACAATGAAAATTTTAGTACAAAAGATTTAGAAAATTATAATCTTAATGGTAATAAAATTGTCGAAAGTTTTTTTACTGAAAAAACTCAACCAATTTATAAACCTAGAAGAAATAATAGTGATTTTAGTAGTTCAATGAATAGTAAGTTTGTTGACCAAACATTTTCAAACCTAAAAACAAGTGAATTAAATAATGAAAATAATGAACTTCAATCAAATATTAGTTCATTAAAAACTATAAATGTAATTGACAATAATGAAAAGGTCCAAGAATTTGTCAAAAATGAAGAAATTGACCAAGATGAAAATCTTAAATTGGATGGAAAATATATAAATTATAATAACTCTTCAAACCATGTTCAATCATTTGAAAACACATTTAATGAATATGAAAATTTGCTTAATACAAGCAACCAAAATAATGTTTTTAAAAGTACAAATAATTCTGAGCCAAATTTAAATTCAGTTGTTTCATTGACTGAAGACCTTAACCAATTGAATAACCATTTATTAAATAACCCACAAGTAAATCAACCATCTAAAGATATTAACACAAGTTTTAATAATTATATTAGCAATGATAACATAGAAGCTAACTCATTTAAAGATTTAAACACTTCAAAATCAAGTATAGAAGCAAGTAATTATGAAAACATTGATAATTTAACAGAAACAAATCTATTTGGTACAAATAAACTAAATGACATAATCAATAAACATGAACAAATAATTAATGATTATAAAAACAATGAATATAATGAAACTAATACAATTTATGGACTAGGGAGCAACTTTAATAAAGCTGTATTAAAAGCATCAACTGCTTATAAAAAATTTAAAACTATGTCCATTTGATTAGTTGTTATAATGGTTTTTACATTAATTACTCCATTATCAATTTTAACCACTAAATTAACTCTTTTATTTTTAGAAAACGAAGAATTTAGCACTTCTTATTTTAAATTGTTTGAATTGCAAAGTATGATCTATATTGATATTTCGATGATTGCATCAATAATTGTTTTATTAATAATATTTATTTCTTATTTGATAGCCTATATAATTTTTTGTATGAAAACACAGTTTAAAAAAGTTGCATATCAAAACTATGTAATTGATAGTAAATTAAAAATAATTGATTCTATTCAAGAGTTTAATTCAGAAACAAGTACTTTCTTAATAAAAGTACATAGTGATATTAAAAAAATAAAACAAAGGTTAAAAAAACAAAATCAATCTAATTTATCAAGTATAAAAAATAATTCACAACAATCAAAGTTTTCTCATTAATCTCTTTATTATATAATTATTTGTTAAATTGTATTAAAATATACTATAGTTGAGGTAAAAATGACTAATTGGGATTTAATAATAATGATGCCTATCCTTTTATTTTTATGTATTGGTACATTGATTTATATTATCATAAATGAAAAAATAAAGTCAAAAAAGCTAATCTTTTTAATAAATTTAACTCTTTTTTGGGTAGTAGTGGGGTATTTATCTAACAAAAATTTTAATTTGATGCCAACTAACTTGAACTTTGATAAATCTAGTTATTTGATTGCATTAATATTAGGAACTTCTTTTTTTAGTTTGTTCTTAAAACCCTTATCAACTTTTATAACTGGTTTAATTAGAAACAGATTCACTTGATTAAAAATATCATATTTCTTTGCTTTTATAATTACTGTTACACAATTTTTTATACAAGAAAATAATATTATTTTATTCATTTTTCTATCATTATTTTTAGCAATATGTATATCATCTTCTTCAATTTTCTTTTTATATTATAATGAGCAATTTAATTATAGAATATATGTTATATCAGTTACTTGAATAATATTTACATTTATAACTTTTGGTACAATATTAGGTAACTATATTAGTGAAATTAATCACATTTTGTTAAAAGAAAAATATGAAATAACATCATTGTCAATTTTCGTTATTATATTGATTTATTTATTTATTTATAGTTTTTTTTGTAAGGAAACAAAAAACCTAGCAGGTGTTTTTGATGAATATATAATTGAAAATTTACCAAAAAAGAATAATTTCAACTTTTTCATACTATATTTATTAGGTTTTTTAATTTCATTAACAAGTGCTTTGAATAATTCTCAAATAGTAAAATTATTTATAGGATTAAATTTAAAGGATTATGGTAGTTCTTATGAAACTATAGAGTCATTTTTAAGATCATTTAATTATTTTTATTATGTACCTTCAATCATTGTTTCTTATTTTATTTATAAATTTGTATTAAAATATTTAGGACAAAAATATTTAATCATAACTTGCTTATTTTTATTATTTGGTGTTTATACTTTATTAGCATTTACTACTAATCCATATATTTATATGTTTTCAAGTATTTTATCAGGTATATTATGCAATCAAATTATATTTACTTTATTCTCATTATGTATTTTTTGAAATTATAGAGCACCCAAAAACCCTGTAACTGGTTTTTTTGGAACATCTCTATTTTTAGCCAAGTTTTTAGTTGAATCAATTGAAAAATTCATATCTAAATCTAATTACGGGGTATTTAAAGATATTAATGATTTATCTGATTTATCCTTTTATGATGTTGCTAATAGTACTTCTTTAAAGGATTTTGATATTGCAACAACATTAATTATGTCATTTTCTTGTATGGTAGTTTTGATAAGTGTATTAATATTTTATTATAAAAACAATTCGCTTTTTGCAGATTATTTAAATTATAGAAATGCTACTAGAAATATTAAAAATCTACTTAAAAAAAGAATGCTTGACAAAGTAAAAACAAAAATTGATGTAAACAAAATAAATTCAAATGATATTAATGAATATAATTAAAAAATCCCTTTAATTTGGGATTTTATTTTTTCAAGATTCATAATATTCTAAAATAAGTTTTTTAAGTTCAGGAACTAGCTCTTCTTGTTTAACTGTTTTAAATAGCTTGCCTTTCTTAAATATTATTCCGCCTTTATTACCGCCTGCTATTCCAATATCTGCTTGTGCAGACTCACCGGGACCATTAACTACACAACCTAGAATTGCAATTTTTAATGGAAAATTCAAGCCTTCAACGTAATTTTCAATTTCTTTTACAACTTTTGATAAATCAAATTCTAGCCTTCCACATGTTGGACATGCAATTACTTCTACTATGTTTTCATATAAACCCATTGAGTTAAGTAGCCTTTTTGCAACTTTAATTTCTTGAATAGGGTCTTCACTTAAACTAATTCTTATTGTACTTCCTATACCATTAAATAAAATTACACCTAATCCAAAACTTGATTTTATAGTTCCGTTTAGCAAACTTCCAGCTTCGGTTATACCTAAATGAGATGGATAATCTCAAATTTCACTAGCCATTGTATATGCTTCAATAGCCATTAATGGATCGGTCGATTTTAATGAGTATATTATATCTTTAAAATCAAGATTTTCTAATATTTCAATATGTGTTCTTAATGATTCAACCATTGCTTTTGCAGTCCATCCATACTTTTCAACCATATTTTTTGGTAAACTACCAGAATTAATACCTATTCTTATTGGTATATTTTTTTCTTTACATTTTTCAACAACTGCTATTGTATTTTCTAATTTACCAATATTACCTGGGTTTATTCGTATTTTTGCACAACCTGCATCTGCTGCTAATAATGCAAACTTATAATTAAAATGAATATCTGCAACTATGGGTAATGGTGATTTTAAAACCAGTTCTTTTAATGATTCTGCGTCTTCATTACCTAAAACAGCAACTCTAACAATCTCACAACCTTCTTTATGTAGTTCATTTATTTGTTTAAGTGTTTCATTAATGTTATGTGTTTTAGAAGTTGTCATTGATTGAATTACTACTTTATTATTTCCACCAATTTGCACATTTCCAACCATAACTTTTCTTGTTTTAGTTCTATTAATCATCATATTTTCTTCCTATTATTAAATTCAATTTTAATTATATATAAAAAGAAAACAGCATACCAACAAAATTAATAAATAAAGTAATATTTTATGTATAATTACTTTATAGGGGTGAAAAAAGTGGCTAATAAAACAACTCTTAAGGATATCGCCCAAATTAGCAAAGTTCTTGAGAAAAAAGGGTACAAAAGTATATCTGAATTTAAAGTTTATTTAGATTTAATCCAATCTTATATAGATGAGACTTTTTTTAACAATGAAGCAATTATAGAAAAATTAGTTAAATATTGTGAAAACAGCTCTAGACATTTGGATATAACATTTAAAAATGAATTAAAAATAGATTTATCAGTTGATGATATTGCTAACTACATTAAGTATTCAAAAAAGGCTTTGGAAGTATCAATTTTTACAGAAGAAGGTATTTTCAATCATACTATTTTTGTTGAAATTAGAAGTATTATAAAATATTTTTTGCAAAAAACTTATAGTCTTGAATCATTAATCAATTTTGAAACTTTATATGGTATAAACACACCAGAATTTCATCAACAAAATGAAACATTTAAATACTTATATACAATATTTGATAAATTAACTTATATTGCAAATCATTTAAAATGTAAATACTTAGAAAAAACTAAACAAAGTCCAGAAACAACTTTGAAATTTTTTACTGACTTTTTAAAAGATATATCATTTTTATCAAAAAGTCCAGAAGATTTTGAAGAATTGACAAGTATAATAGACTTAATAACTTACTCAAGAGCTTGGCACTATATAAGACGTCTTAGAAATTTATTAGAACATGATTTTGCAGACCCTAACTTTAATTACAATATATCATTTTCTATAAATTTATTATTTATAATTATTGGTAGAATAGTATTAGCACTTGATAAACATTTAAAAACTGAAAAAAGCATGCGTCAAACTCTTGATAGTCTTCGTAATAGTTAATTGAGGAATTTATGGAAAAATGAAGTACAGTAAATTTAGAAAATTTTAATGGACCAATCGACTTGTTGCTTCATTTAATAAAAGAAAAAGAATTAAATATATTAGAAGTGGATTTATTGGTCTTATCAAATCAATATATTGATTATATTCAAAGTTTAGAAGTTTTAAATATTGAAGTTGCAAGTGAATATTTGGTTATGGCAGCATACCTATTAGAATTAAAATCAAAGATACTTATACCAAAAGAAGTAATTGAGTTTGATGAAAATTATGAAGAAAGAGAAAGAGAAGAATTAATAAATAGGTTAATTGAATATCATAAGATTAAAGAAGTTACTAACTTTTTTAAAGAAAAACAAGATGAGTATTTAAAATCTTTTAGTAAGAAAAAATCAATTATAAAAGTTACTAAGATAGATGATGATAAGCTGCCTTTAGCAAAAAACACAATCAATATAGATAATTTCTCAAAAATATTTTTAAATGCAATTGAGAGAAATAAATTTAAAAACTTAGAAACTAATACTTTAACAACAACAGAAGTTTCACCTGAGGAATTAGCAAAAGATATTATTGAATATTTTACCGATAATAAAATTAAAAATATAGATCTTGAAGAATTAATAAATCTAAAAGAATATAGTTTGAAAATGTTGGTGGCTACATTTCTAGCTATTTTAGATTTAGCTGCAAAAAAAATTATAACAATCGAACAATTAGAAGAAAAAATAATTATTGAAGTTCTTATGTAATAGGAGTATTTTATGGAAAATAAAAAAAAGATTTCACTAATAGAAGGTTTACTATTTATTAATGGTGATGAAGGAGTTTCATTAGAAGAAGTAAGTATTTTTTTAGATATTTCAATTGATGAGAGTGAAGAACTAATTGTCTTAATACAAAATAAATATAAAAAAGATTTAGAGTGTGGTTTAGAGTTACAAAGATTTGCTAAAAATAAATTTAGAATGATAACAAAAAAAGAAAACTCAGAATATTATATAAAACTTGCAAATTTAAAAACTGAATCAAGGTTATCATCTGCAAGTATTGAAGTTTTATCAATAATTGCATATAAAGGTCCAGTCACTAAAGCTGATGTTGAAAATATAAGAGGTGTAAATTGTGATAACATATTTTACAAACTAAAATTAAGAAATTTAATTTCAGAGGTTGGTAAGTCTAATGATGTTGGTAAACCAACACTATATAACGTAACAACTGAGTTTTTAAAATATTTTAACTTAAATAGTTTAGAAGAGTTGCCAAAATTAAAAGAAAGCAATATTTCTGATAAAGAAATATTTAATAGAGGTTAGAATGAATCAAGAAAGATTACAAAAAATTATAGCATCAAGAGGTTATTGTTCTAGAAGAAAAGCTGAAGATTTAATTCTAAAAAACCTTGTAAAAGTTAATGGTAAAATAATAAATGAATTAGGAGCAAAATTTGAACCTAATGTGGAAATTTATATTGACAACAAACCAGTTGAACCTGTTTCTCAAAAAGTTTATTATTTATTTAATAAGCCTAGATTAGTTTTAACAACAATGGCTGATAAAGATGGCAGAAAAACTGTCGCAGATTATTTCAAAAATATAAAATTAAGATTATTTCCAGTTGGTAGATTGGACTATGATGTGAGTGGAGCAATAATAATGACTAATGATGGTGAGTTTGCAAATTTTGTAATGCACCCAAGATATGAGTTTCAAAAAACTTATCAAGCATTGTGTAATGGTAAAGTTCATAAATCACAAATAGAAATGTTAATTAAAGGTGTTATAATTGATGAAAATTATAAAACCAGAGCTTTAGATGCTAAACTACTTAATTATGACAAAGAATATGATGAATCTGTTATTGAACTTACCATAGCAGAAGGAAGAAAACATCACGTCAAAAAAATGTTAATTGCAGCTGATATTTATTTGAAAAAGTTGAAAAGAACTAGAATAGAGTTTTTAACTTTAGATGATATTGAAATCGGAAAGTATAGAGAATTAAAAGTTCATGAAATCAAAAAATTTTATGGAATATATAAATCCACAAGTTTAAGATAAAAAAGGAGAATTATGGGAAGAGCGCATGAAGTTAGAAAACAAAGTATGGCAAAAACTGCTTCTATGAAGTCTGCTTTGTACGGAAGATGTTCAAAAGAAATTTATATGGCTGCAAAAAGTGGTTCAAAAGATCCAGAGTCAAATTTAGCATTACGCAGTGCTATTGATAAAGCAAGATCTAAACAAGTACCCACAGATGTTATTCAAAGAGCAATAAAAAAAGCTGAGGGTAGTGATAATGAAAACTATATTGCTAATAGGTATGAAGGATATGGACCTGGTAATTCAATGATAATTGTTGATTCACTAACTAATAATGTAAATAGGGCTATTGCTAATATAAGAGAAGTATTCAATAAAAACAATGGTAAAATGGCCTCAACTGGTGCAGTTTCTCATTCATTTAACTCATCAAGCATGTTTGCATTTGAAAATATTAGTATTGAAAAAGTTTTAGAAACTCTTATGGAAGATGATTGTGATGTAAATGATGTAATTGAAGAAGATGGATTAATCATTGTGTATGCACCATTAAGTTCTTTCAATAATGTTAAAAAAACACTTGATAAACTAAATATAACTGAGTATAAAGTTGCTGAAACTACAATGATTCCAAATGAGTATATTAAAATTTTAGACCAAGAAAGTAAAAACAATTTCGAAACATTAATTGATAAATTAAACGAACTTGAAGATGTGCAAAATGTTTACCACAATATTGAAGAATAAAAAAAATGAAGTTTAAACTTCATTTTTTTTATCAAATTTTAATTCTTTCTTCTTTTTTCTTATACATTTTGTCATCTGGTTTTGTTCCATAAACTTCATGGAACTCATCGATATTAACCAATACACCATTACATCTAAATTCTTCTGGTGAATGAGGGTCAATTAATAGTCTTGTATTTTTTAATTCATCAGTAGACTTTCTTCTTCAAATAATTGCATAATTTTCAAAAAATTGATTCAAGTCATTAGGTGCTTCATTTTTACAAATATCTAATGCAGCTGCAACTCCACTTAGATCACCAATGTTTTCACCTAAAGTTAATTTACCATTTACAAAAGAACCATTTATTTGATATTTGTTGTATTGTTCAACTAGTGCTTGAGTTCTAGCGTAATATTGTTTGTAATCTTCTTCAGCTCACCAATTATTGAAGTTACCATCTTTATCAAACTTACTTCCTTCATCATCAAATCCATGACTTACTTCATGACCAATTACTGCACCAATACCACCAAGATTTCTTGCTCTTGATACATTTATATCATAAAAAGGTGCCTGTAAAATTGCGGCAGGGAAACAAATTTCATTTGAGCTAGGGTTATAATAAGCATTTACAGTTTGAGGATGCATATATCATTTTGTCTTATCTACTGGTAAATTAATTTCATTTAATTCTTTTTTTACATGAAAATTTATAATGTTATTAACATTTTCAAATAAACTACCACCATCTTTGTATTCATTAATAATAACTCCATCATAATTTTCAAACTTATCTGGATAACCTATTTTAATTGTAAAATTATTTAACTTTTCTATAGCCTTTGTTTTAGTAGAATCACTCATTCACTCAAGTGATTTAATTCTTTTCTCATATACTTTAATCAATTTATGAACCATATCTAAAACATCATTTTTAGCTTCTTCTGAAAAGTGTTTTTTTACATATTCTTTTCCTAATAATTCACCAATTTTATTATCAGTAAATTCAACAGCTCTTTCTAATTCTGGTTTCATTTCCTTAACACCACTAAATACAGAACCAAAATTAAATGCTATTTTATAAAACTTTTCTGTTGTCATAGAACTAAAACTACTTAGGATATCAAACTTCATAATATCTTTTAAGTCATCTAATGATATTGAAGTTAAAATTTCATTAAGTTTCATTAAAAATTTAGGTTGAGTAACTATTAATAAACTAGCTTTAGAATATCCTGTTTCATTTAAGTAATAATTCCAGTCTATTAAATTACAATAACCATCTAAATCTTTTACTTTTACAACATTATAAATGTTTTCAGGTGATCTAAGTTCTTCCATTTTATACATTGATTTAGCAAGTTTATCTTCAAAGTTATAAATTAATTCAAATACATCCTTTGTATTAAATTTTAATTTTGACTCTTTAACTAAATCATTTACATAAGTTTTATATGCATTTTTTATTTCTTTGTGTCTTGGGTGACTTTCTTCATAAAAATCTCTATCAGACATACCTAGACCCATTGTTGAAATAAATAAGGCTCTAAGATTACTATCTTTAAAATCAGAGTCAATTCCAATTTTAAAAAAGAAATTAGTATTATACTTTTTAGAAAAACTTGTTATAAAATTTGTAAGCATAGATTTATCATTAAATAAATCAATATCTTGAATCATAGGTAATAATGGATTAAGTCCATCTTTATTTCTTTCTTCTCAATTTAAATAATTATTAAATAAAGAAACAATCATCTTTTGTTGTGTATTTAAGTCATTTTTGCTTTTATTAGCTAATTCTAGAATTAAATCTTTTATATCATCAATAGATTTCTTTCTTAATATTTCAAAACTCCCTCAAGAAGGGTATCCACTTGGTAATTCAGTTTTTTCGATTCAATCTTGATTAATTGCTTCAAAAAAATTATCTTGTATTCTTTTTTTATCTTTCATAATAACGCTCCTTACATTTATTATATATACTTTTATTAAATAAAATAAGAATAGTAACTATAAATATTAATCAAATATTATTGATATAATAAACTTGTTCTTGGAGGAAAAATGAATAAAGATATTATATTATTAAGAACCGTTGAAGTTGCAGCAATAGCTTCATATAAGTATATAGGTATGAAAGATAAAAACATGGTAGATCAAGCAGCTGTTGAAGCATTTGAAGTAATGTTAAGAAATGAACGAGGTTTTAAATTAAAAGTTGTAAATGGTGAAGGGGAACTTGATAATGCACCAATGCTTTATGTAAATCAGTTTTTAGGGGATTTAAATGACCCTGAGGTTCCTACATTTGATGTCTCTGTAGATCCAATTGAGGGAACAAACCCTGCTGCATATAATTTTGCAGGAAGTATATCAACTATTTCAATTTCTAGAGAAAACACTATGCTTCAAATGCCAGAAATGTATATGGAAAAGTTTTTTGTTAAAGATAAATATTCTAATTTAATAAACTTATCAGAAGGTATAATTAATAATGTTCTAAGGCTTCAAGAGTTTGAAAACAGAAAGGATTTGCGTTGCATTATATTAGACAAACCAAGACATAACAAAATAATACAGGAATTAAGCAAACTTGGAGTAGTTACAAGATTAATTCAAGATGGTGATGTTTTAGCTGCAATTGATGTTGTTAATGGAGAAGCTGATTTTGTTTATGGAATCGGTGGAGCTCCAGAAGGTTGTTTAATGGCTTCACTTGCACTGGCATCAGGATGTAAAATGCAATCAAGATTAATAAATTATAATCAAATTTGACCAAATGAAAAAGAAACAGAATCTAGAATGGAAAAAGAAAATGCTTGAATGTCAAAGCATAATATTGATACTTCATCAATTTTAAGTGATTATGATTTAGTTAGTGATGAAAGAACAAGATTTTTTGCAGCAGGACTTACAGCGGGTGGCAGTTTAAAACCAATTAAATATAAAAAGGGTAAATTTTTTGTTAATGGATTTATGGCATCTCATGGAATAGTACGAAACTTTAGTTCTATTTATGATGTTAATAAAGTCAATAACTTAAAACCAGATATAAAATATTTATTTGATAAGTATAAAAGATAGGAAAGGTGTTTAAATTTGTCAGATTTAAATAAAATATTACTAATAGCTTTAGTTTTGGCTATTATTTGCTTACTTTCAATAAGAATGATATACACATATATGTATTCTAAAATTAATGTTTATGAAATTAACTCACCAGATTCTAATATTTCTACAAGTAAAATTGATGATATTATAAAAAACTTGAAAGTATTTTTAAATGCAAATGATTTAAAAATTGAATATGCTAATAAAGAGAATTATCAAAGGATATATCAAATGTTAAACAAAAAAAAGAAAACCATTGAAATTCCTAAATGATTCATGCCAAGTGTTGGATATGAAATAGATTACATCATTGCAAGTATTTGATTTAATGTTAAGCTATATCAAAAAGACAAGTTTATCAAAAGATACTGCTTATTAAGTGTTTTAGTACCCTTATTATTAAATGTATTATTTTACTTATTTTTTTTATTAAGTATAGGTACTTTAATTTTTATATATTTAAATCAAAATAATCCAGAAATATTCTATGCAAATAAGGTTTTAACTTTTTTAATAGATTATCCTATATTTCAAATATTATGTTTAAGTACATTTATAATTTTATTAATAAACTCTTTTTATATTAATAAATATAAAAGTCTATTAGAATCGAAATATGAATCCGAAATAATATCTTTTGTAGACAAAAGTTGTGAAAGTTATAAGTTCGATATAGCAGCTGCAAGAGTGCACTCTAACAACTTTCCAAGAATTAATTTTAAAATACTTAGGTTCAATAGTAAAACTATAAATATGAAGTATTTAGGCCCTTTTACTTATCTTTAAATATATATAAAAAATGCTAGTTTAACTAGCATTTTTTATATATTTAATATTTTTAACCTTGTCCTAATCCTTTTTCTTTTCACTCTTTTAAAAGTTCTTCTCTACCACCGGGTTGTAAATATCTGTCTTTATATTCAATATAACGTTCTTTACATTCTTCAATTTCTTTAATTGCTTCTGGAATATCTCCTCAACCATTGATTTTTACTTCTTTTTTTTGTAAAGCTTTATATTGTAAAAAAAAGTTTTCTATTTCATCTCTTAAGTGTTTAGGAACATCATTTAAAGTTTCTATTCCATTAAAACGAGGGTCATCGTTGAAAACACCAAATAGTTTTGTATCAATTTCACCTGCATCAATCATTCTAATTGTCCCAAGAACTCTTACTCTTACTCTTACACCTGGAAAAGTAGGGTATGTTGCTAAAGATATTACATCTAATGGATCACCATCTCAGTCTAAAGTTTCATCAATAAATCCATATTCTCCTGGATAAAAATTTGCGCCATATAAAACTCTATCTAAAGTAATACTTTTAGTTAGCACATCATATTCATATTTATTAGTGCTACCTTTTGGATTTTCAATAATTACATCAATAATATTTTTTTTCATTTTTTACTCCTTTAATACAAAATTATTTTATATTATTATTATAGAAATGAGATTTAAATATGAAAAATGATATAAATAAAAATAATGAAACTATTATAATTGATGATAATGATATTGACATTCATTTTAATCCTTGAAAACAAAAAATAAAGAAGTACTTTACATTAAGTACTAAAAAAATCACATATTTATCATTACTTTTGGCAATTAATGTAACTATTTCTTTAGTATGTTTTTTAGTATTTGCAAAAGTTGCCTTCCTTGGATTTTTGAGAATCGAACTTAGTTTCATTAGTTACTTAATTTGTTATAGATTAGTAAATTCATTTTATGCTTCAATACTTATTTTCATTGGAACATGAATTAGATTTGGTTGAATTGATAACGATTTTGTTGGATTAATTAGTTTAAATATTTCTGACTTGTTAGCATTAATAATATATATATTTTTTCATCATATTTTTACAAAAGTTCTTAAAGTAGATAAAAAACTTCACTTTTATATGTTAAATATATTATCTTTTATACTTTGTATTATTTCAGTAGGATTAATAAACATTATTTTAAACTTTGCCTTTTTATTACCAATGTATATTTATTTTTTAGGATACTATGGATCAGTTAATGACTTTCTTAAGTCATTACATATAAATTGATTTGTCTATGCTTTAATAATTTTTGGTTTTAATGCATTGAAATATAGTATTAACTTTATTATATATATCATGATAAATGAATCTATTGAAAAATTTATATCTAAATTATAAAAATTATAAATTAGATATAAATTTTAGTTTATAATATTCCTTAGGAGGAAAATTATGGATAACAATATTAAAGATAATGAACAAGATCACAAAGTAAGTGATCACGATTCTACAAAAAAAACAAGAGATCACTACCACGATGAACACCATTTTGATATGTTTGGAAATCACGATGATGTTAAAGAAGATGATTTTAATTGAAAAAAAAGTATTTATACTTCAAGAAGGAATTTAACTTTTAGATTAACCTTATCAGGTATGATACTTGCAATCGCAATTGCAGCTACTTCAATAGACTTATATTTAGAACATTTAATAATACCAATTGATGGAGTTATATTACCTACAAGATTTTTAGACATTTTAGTAATTACACTATCAATAGGTAGTTTAGGACCAATATTTAGTAGTTTAATAGCATTTATAGTACCATGAATACATATGTTAATTCATGGGGGTGGAGCAATTCACAATCCATTATCATCACTTGTTGATGCCTTTGGATACTTTATTGTTATTTGAGTTTTATGATTATTTTATTATTTTGTATTTAAAAACTCATATACTCATAAAAACCCAAATAAAAAAGTTGACTTATTTAAAAGATGATTACCTATGGTTGCTTTTGTCCCAATAGTTGTAGTTTTATTTACAATGATAAACGTTTTAATAATATATATTAATTCAGCAGGTGGTGAAGAAGCACACACTGATGAGAGTAAAATATATCAATTTGTAAAATTATTCCACGAAGATCATGACCATGATGAACATGAACACCATCATGCAAACTGAGGAAACTTCTCAAGTAAGATGTGAGTATACACATTTATAATTTTTGGAATAGAATTAGCAAGATTCTCAATTTGTTATACACTATTTGGTTTAATCGAACCACAAATGAAAAAAATAAATCATATATTTAAATAAATTTATATTTATTTTGATAAAATCAATATGTATATTATTAAAGCGAGGACAAATATGGCAAGTAAAAAACCAATTTATGTATCATTAGATTTAGGAACAGCCTATACATTAGTCTATATTTCAGGTCAAGGTATCGTTTATAACGAACCTTCAATTGTTGCGTACAAGATACCTGAAAATAGAATTGTAGCAGTAGGTAACGAAGCATATAAAATGATTGGAAAGGCAAATAAAAACCTTAGAATCATTAGACCAATGGTAAATGGTGTAATAACTGATGCAAAAGCAACTCAAGCTCAGTTAAATTACATTTTTAAAAGACTAAGAATTGAAAAATTCTTAAAAAATTCAGTAGTTCTATTGGCATGTCCATCAGTAATTACTGAATTAGAAAAAAATGCATTAAGAAAAATAGCATTAAATTTAGGAGCTGCTGAAGTATTCGTTGAAGAAGAAGTTAAAATGGCTGCAATTGGTGGTGGTGTTAGAGTTGACGCTCCATCAGGTCATTTAGTAGTAGATATGGGAGGAGGAACTTCTGATGCTGCTGTCTTATCAGCAGGGGAAATAGTTCTTTCAAAATCTGTTAAAATTGCAGGTAACTTTTTAAACGAAGAAGTTCTTAAATTTATAAAATCACAATATGGTTTAGAAATAGGGATTAAATCTGCTGAGCAAGCAAAAATAAAAATTGGTTCATTAGCAAAATATCCTGATGAAAGATCAATTAAACTTTATGGACGTGATGTTGTTTCGGGATTACCTAGAGAAATCGAAGTAACTCCTCAAGAAATGAGAGAAGTTTTAAAAATTCCATTGTCAAAAATAATTGATTTAGTTGTTCAAGTTTTAGAAGAAACACCACCTGAATTAGCAGGAGATATATTCAGAAATGGAATTGTCTTATGTGGTGGAACAGCATTAATTAAAGGTATTGATAAATACTTTGCAGATACTTTACAATTACCATGTAAAATTGCTGAAAATCCTTTAATGTCAGTAATTAATGGAACTAAAAAATACGAGAGTGAAGTATATGATATGCTTAAAGAACTAAGAAGTAAATCATCAGATAACGCATTTTAATAAAATAAAAGCATATATTAAATATGCTTTTTTTTATTCTTTAATTTTAACTGCACTAGTAGGACAAACCATTTGACATTCTTTTAGCTCTAAATCATTATCTTTAGCTTCAGCAAAACCATCTTCATCCATAAATAGCGTATCTGTTTCATCCATTTCAACACAAGCCATACAACCAATACATAAATCTTTATCAATCCAAGTTTTTTTCATTTTGATTTCTCCTTTTTATATTAATATATTACAATAATTTCATTTATTAAATCATTTAATTTATAATAATATAAGTATTGATGAGGTGTTTATGGAAAATAATACAAGAATGTTACGAAATAAAAGACTACATGATGAAGTTAATAAAGACATTATCTACAATAGTCAAATTCAAAATGAGAAATCAATAATTAACTCAACTTTTGAAAAATTAAAACAAATTGACCAAAACTTTTTTGAAAAAAAACTTGAATATTTTGACAAAAAACACCAACTTGAAAAACCATATTTAGATAAAGACAATTCTTCAAATTACTTTTCAGAAGATATAAAATACGATTTAAAAAGGGAGCTTTCAGAGTTAAAAAAAATAGATGAAAAAACACTTTCAAATAATAAAAATAATTATAATGAAAAAAATCAGAATCAAGATGAAGAATTTGTTCAATTAAAATCAGACAAGTTTATAAAGTATCTTGAAAGTCTAAAAAATAATCAATTATTATTTCAGAAAAATATTGAAAAGTTGAAACTTAAACAGTCTAAAAAGTTTAATGTTTCCCACGATATTTCAATGACTACTGTTCATCAAATGAGAAGTCAAGATTCTAGATCAACTAACCAAATGTTAGTAGATGTTCAAGATAAAGTAGAGAAGTATCAAGGAAAACTACTACAAAAGTACGTTAGCAAAGTAAAAAAAGGAAAAGTAAAATGAATCTGACTTATTTTATTTTTATTATTTAGTTTGATGTTAGTTTCTATAATTGTTCCAATATTTATAGATTTTTAAGGAGATAAATGGATAAATTTATAACAATAGCAGTGGATGGAACTGCAAGTAGTGGCAAAAGTACTGTTATGAAAATTGTTTCAGAAAGATTAAATTTTCACTTTTTAGATACTGGATTAATGTATAGGGCATATACAAAATATTGTCTTAACAATAAAATCAATTTATTAGAAAGTAGTTCAATTGAGTCATTGATTAAATCATTTAATTTCAGTTTTGATAACGAAAATGTTTATGTAAATAAAGTAAATTATACAAGTTTTTTATCAGATAATGACGTTGTAACAAATATAAAGTATGTTGCAAATAATAAAATAGTAAGAGATTATATGGTTGGTTTTCAAAGACAACTTGCTTTTAATAAAAATATTATAATGGTTGGAAGAGATATTACTTCTGTTGTATTAAAAGACGCAACTTTAAAAATATATTTTGATTGTTCTATAGAATCACGTGCAATACGTAGATTTAAGCAAAATGAAAATAATGGAATAAAACCAAACATATATGAAGATATATATCAAAGTATTTTAAAACGTGATTCAAATGATAAAACCAGAAAAGAAGGCCCTCTTGTAATTACTGATAATGCTTGAGTTTTAGACACAAGTAATTTAAGTATTGAAGAAGCTGTTGATGCTGTTATAAATAAAATTAAAAAAATTATAAATTAAGGGGAATGTTATGAAAAAAAAGGGAATTGTTGCAATTGTTGGTAGGCCAAATGTTGGAAAATCAACTTTATTTAATAGAATAATAAAAGAAAAAAAATCAATTGTAGAAGATGTTCCAGGAGTAACTAGGGACAGATTATATGGTGATGCAGAGTGACTAACAGTTCCCTTCATACTAATTGATACTGGTGGTATAACTTTACAAGATACAAAGTTTGCTAAGGAAATAAAAGTTCAGGCTGAAATTGCAATTAAAGAAGCAGACTTAATATTATTTGTTTTAAATTACAAAGATGGTATATGTCCAGAAGATAATGCTGTATTAAGAATTTTATATAAAACAAATAAACCTATTATTTTAGTTATTAATAAATATGATAAAAAGGATGATTTTAATAGTTCTTATGAGTATATGAGTTTAGGGCTAGGTGAACCTATTCTAGTTTCTTCAACTCATGGTATTGGAATTGGTGATTTACTTGATAAGATAATTGAAAATTTACCAAAAGCCAATGAAGAACAATCAAATGATGAAATAAAAATCGCAGTTGTTGGTAAACCAAATGTTGGTAAATCAAGTTTTGTAAATGCTTTGTTAGGTGAAAAAAGAATGATTGTTTCAGAAATTCCTGGTACTACAACAGATTCGGTTGATAGTAAAATTGAGTTTGACAATATTAAGTACTCTATAATTGATACCGCAGGTCTTAGAAAAAAAGGAAAAATATATGAAAATATTGAAAAATATAGTTATATAAGATCAATATCTTCTATAAATAAGTCTGATGTAGTTTTATTAATGTTAGATATTAGTTTACCAATTACTGATCATGATTCAAACATTGGGGGTTTTGCATATGAAGAGAGTAAACCAATTATAATAATTGCTAATAAATGAGATTTAGTTGAAAAAAAAGACTCAAATTCAATGAATAAAAAAGAAACCGAAATAAGATCTTATTTTAAGTATTTAAGTTATGCAAAAATTTTATTCATTTCTGCAGTTGAAAATATAAGAGTTAAAAAAATATTTGAACTAATAAGTTTAGTGAATGCTAATTTAAAGAAAAGAATTAAAACAAGTGTTTTAAATGAAATATTTAATAAAGCACAACTTATTAACCCTGCACCCAACCATAATGGTGGTAGACTAAAAATATATTACTCTTCACAAGTTGAAGCGTATATTCCAACTTTTGTTTTATTTGTAAATAACCCTGGTTATGCACATTTTTCATATAGAAGATACCTTGAAAATCAAATAAGGCAACACTTTGACTTTACAGGTGTACCTATGAAAATTATCTTTAGGGAAAGGAGATAAATAATGAAAAATAAAAACATCACAATTGTTGGTACTGGTGCATATGGTACCGTTTTAGCAAATGTATTAACTGATAATGGACATAACGTTATAATGTATGGTATTGAAGAAAGCCAAGTTAATGATATAAATGAAAACCATATTAATTCAGCTTTTTTTAGAGATTTTATTATTAATGATAACATTAAAGCAACTAATGATTTTGCAATTGCTATCGAAAAAGCAGAAATTGTTGTGTTGAGCGTACCCACTTTTGCATTAGATAGTGCTCTTGATAATATTATTAAGTATGCAAAAAACCCAATATCAATAATTAATATTGCTAAAGGATTAGATGAAGATAAACTAGATTTATTAAGCAATAAAATTTTTAATAAACTAAAAAATACAAATATATTAAAAAATTTAGGAGCATTATATGGTCCTTCTGTTGCAATCGAAGTAATCTTAAGAAAGCCAACTTGCGTAATGGCTTGTAGTAAGGACATAGAGTTCGCTAATATTGTCTCAGATTTATTTAACAATGAATATTTTATAGTAAAAAGTACAACTGATATAGCGGGGTGTGAGGTAGCTTCAGCTTTAAAAAATGTTATTGCAATTGCAAGTGGAATTTTACAAGGTTATAGTGCTTCAGACAATGCAAGAGCTTCTTTAATTACAATTGGTAACGCAGAAATATTTGAGTTTGCAAAAATATTTGGAGCAAAGTTAGAAACTTTCATGAATTTTGCAACATTAGGAGATCTAATATTAACTTGTTCATCTTTTAAATCAAGAAATTTCTCATTAGGAATTGCAATTGCTGAAAAAAACAGCGCTTTAAGTGCTTTGAAATACCATAAAAAAACAGTTGAAGGAGTGTCTGCTTCAAAAATAGCTTATTCTTTAATTGAAAAACATAAAATTAATGCACCTTTATTTGAAATAATGTATAAAATACTATACAATAATCTTAACCCTAGCATACTTATTAACAATTTCTTCAAGTACGCTAAGGTAGTATAGATACAATAAGGGGTAGATTTTACTATGACAAAAAAAGAATTATCAGAAAAATTATCAGTGAATTTCGACACTTCTAAAGCAGAAGCAGAAAAAATTGTAAGTTATATATTTGACGAAATATCAAATGCTTTGACAAGTAAGGAAGAAGTTCAAATCTCAGGATTTGGTAAGTTCTTAACAAGTGATAGAGCAGCTCGTGAAGGTGTTAATCCAGCAACTGGTGAAAAAATTAAAATAGCAGCTACTACTGTTGCTAAGTTTAAAGCAGCTAAACAATTGAAAGACGCAGTTGCTAAATAATTACAATTTTAAAAGTTGCTAATGCAACTTTTAATTTTTTTTTGAAAAAATGAATCAATTATTTAAAAGTGGTTATTTAAATAAAAAAGCAGTTTTAATACTTAATTATTCAAAAGTAGGATTAACAGAAAATCAACTTTCAATAATATTGCTTATTATGGAACTATCAACTGAAGAACAAAAAAACTTTACACCATCTCAACTATCAAATTATATGACTTTAACAAGTAATGAAATTGAAATAGAAATCTCAAAACTATTAAAAAATAATTTGATTAAACTTGTAGTAAAATCTAAAAAAACTATTTTAGACTTATCACCTTTATTTAATAAACTATTAGTAAACCTTGAAGATGAATATGCAAAAAACAAAATAAAAGAGAATTATAAAATAATCGAAAATAAATTAAATTATAAATTAAATGATAATGATATACAAAAACTTGAAGAATATTCAAGCGTTGGTATATCGATATCTAAAATTACAAGTATTATAGATTCTTCTAATATAAGTAATTTAGACGAATTATTTAAAGTATTAGATTCTAAATCTAAAAATAGCTCTGTAAAAATTACTATGTATAACTGATTAAATGATTAAATACATAATTAAAATCAATTTTACCATTATCGAAATTGATTTTTTTTATATTATTATTAAAAAAATCATACTCAATTTTAGTTTTATTAAAGTTTTTTAAGTCATTTGCATCTATTAAAAAAATTTCATTATAAATATGAAAATAAATTAGTACAAAAGCAATACCTTTATTTTCAATTACTTTGTACATTTTATTTTTTTGATTACTTTTTATATTATTTAAATTAAAATATGTTTTTTCTGTTTCTTTCGCTTCAAACTCAATATAAAATCCATTATAAATACCAATATAATCACAAAAATAATTAGTCTCCAAAATAGATTTCACTATATTTCCCTCACAATTAATTAACTTTGAATTTATTGGCATTTTATAAATTAAGTATCCTTTTTCATAATCATCATTTTTTATACTATTATTTATAATTGTTTCTAAAAACAAACCCTTATTTTTTAATATCATATTTAACCCTTTAATAATTTCGACATGTTTTTTAAAAAAATTTGCTTTTTATGCCTTTTTTGTTAAAATAAATTTTATGAAAATAAGTAGTAAGGTATTTTATCTATATTGTTCAATAATCCCAATATTTTGTTTTATATTAGATTTAATTATGTCAACAATTAGTCCCTCACCAAAGTCTTTAGAATCTAGAAACTTTGATAATTCTATTACAAATCAGATAATTTATTTATCAGTTTGAATATGCATTGATAATTTCGTTTTTGGTCTTTTAAATTTAATTCATTTGAAATATAAAAATATGCCAACTTGAATAACAAATAAAAGTAACTTTACAAGGATAGTTTCATTAAATGTGATAAGTTTTATTCTTTATTTAGGTGGATTATCTTCTAAGGAAGTTCCTGGTTTTGATACTTGATATAATATAATTAAATCAATTTTAGAGCACTTTGTAACTCCGGTTATTATAATTATTTTTTATTTTATTTTAAAAAGAGAAATAGTCACATCCAAGGTATATATTAAAAAATATTCTTGAAACAATTTTATTTTAATAACACTTTATATTTTATTTGCATTAACTAGGTCAATTCTGTTAATTAAATATGATCCAATTAATGCACTCCATCCATACCCTTACAAACAAATGGACCCTAGAATTATTGGAAATTTTCTATTTTACACTGGTATTGTATCATTGATATTAGTTTGTTGGTTAATGGGTGTCTTTATAAACTATTTATCAAATTTAACAATAAAAAATGACTTCAAGATCAGTAGAAGAAAAAATAAATTTCAATAATTAAAATAAGTTTTGGGCTTATTTTTTTTTAACATAGGAATGTAGTTTTATAATAACTATGGGGGTTAAAATGAGAATAAGCGAAAAAAACTTATTGGTTTTTATTAATAAAGATTTTTCTTCCAAAGAAGACATCTTAAAATTTATTTCAGAAAAATCTTCAGAAGCAAATTTTATAAAAGATGCAGACTATGTTTATAAGAAATTTATAGAAAGAGAAAATTTATCATCTACTGGTTTGCAAGACGGTTTTGCAATACCTCATATAGTCGTAGAAGGTTTAATAGAACCATATATAATATGTATCAAAAATAATAGGGGAGTATTTTGAGATTCTTTGGATGGTAAAAACACATCATTTATAATTTCTATAATACTTCCTAAAAATGATAAAAGTGAAGAAAAAGATATAATAAGTGAAATTACAAAAAAACTGTATAACAAAAGCTTTAAAGAAGCAATTAAAAAGTCTCAATTAACATCACAAATAGAAGAATTATTGTTTTTAAAACATAAATATGAAAATAACTATGTAAATATTATTCCAAATCAAAAAGAAAACTTAAAAATAGTGGCTGTTACTTCATGTTTGGTTGGTATATCTCATACTTATTTAGCTGAGCAAAAATTGCTAAATACATTAACAAAAGATGGTTATCAAATTAGAGTTGAAACGCAAGGTTCAAGAGGTGTAGGGACTAAATTAACTGATGAAGAAATTAAAGATGCTGATCTTGTTATAATTGCATCAGATGTCCCAATTGATAAAACTAGATTTATTGGTAAAAAGCTATATGAAACAAAAGTTATTAACGCTATAAGAAACCCTTCAAAATTGTTAAATGATGCAAAATTAAATGCTACATCATACTTTGAAGATTTGGATTTTGTTTTAACATGTAATGATAATTTAAAACAAAACTCATTATTAAAACACATAGTTTCGGGAATTAATTATATGATACCAATTTTGATTATTGGAGGTATTTGTCTTGCTACTTCAAACGGATTATCAAAGGCTATTTGAGGTTTTGAGGCTGGACCACCAATTTCAGAAAGACCATATAATATTCTTTCAATTATTGAGAGAATTGGTGTTGCTGCATTTACATTAATGGTGCCAATATTGGCAGCTTTTATTGCTAGTTCTATTGGTGGTAAAGTTGCTATTGCACCTTCTGTTGTTGGTGGATTTATTGGTAATGATGCATCTAATTTTATACAATTACCAGGTCTTCCAATTGTTTCAACTCCAATGGGATTCATTGGTTCAATAATATCAGGCATATGTGTAGGTTATTTCTCTAGATGAGTTAATACATGGAACTTACCAAGAAGTTTAAAAACTTTAATGCCTATTTTTTTCATTCCAATAGTTGGAGGAATTGGTATTTCAATAATATTCATTTATATTATTGGAGCTCCAGTAGGATTATTAATGCAAGGATTTTCAGAATTCATCAATTATATATTTACTAATAAAACAAATAGTTTATCGATTACAATATTAGCTGGTGCTTTAATTGGGGCGATGGCCTCATTAGATGTTGGAGGACCAATTAATAAAATTGCATTTATAACTTGTATTTTGTTAGTCGAAGTAGGCATTTATGAGCCAATGGGTTGTTATGCAGCTGCAGTGCCAGTCGCTCCAATTAGTATGGGTTTATCAACAATATTTATGAAAAGATTCTTCACAACCGAAGAAAGAACTATTGGTATTAGTTCAATATTAATAGGTATAATTGGTGTTTCAGAAGGAGCAATACCTTTGGTATTAAAAGATCCGAAAAAAACAGTTTTATGTAATGTGATTGGAGGCTCTACTTCTTCAGCATTGGCATGTCTTTTCAGTATAAAAAATAATGCTGGACATGGTGGTCCATTAGTTGCAATACTTGGTTCTGTTCCTTATGGGCAACAAACATTTTTATTCTTATTTTCAACATTAGTTGGTGTTTCAATCACTACCTTAATTTATTGTTTTATGTTGTTATATACAAATGGAAGAGTCGGTTCATTAAAAGAAACTTATGTTATATATCGCAAATCTCAAATTAATTTATATAAATATAAATTTAAATGCATCAAATGTTCATTAAAATATTTAAAGCACAATGAATCATTTGAAAAAAGGAAAGACTTAAAAAACAAATTAGTTAATATCAAGTTAGAATGCAAAGCAAAATTAAGAGTTTCAAAAAAGGTTTTTAATGAATTGAATAAGGACTATATAAAATCAAATTCTGCACAAAAAAAAGCTATAAAAAACAACTTTTTAAAGTTAAGAAGTATAAAAAAAGATAAAATAAACAAGCTAAGAATTAAGCACTCTAAAATAAATATTGAGAATGTTAACAAAAGTGATTTACCAAGTAATTTTAAACAAGAAAAAAACAATATAAATAATGAGTATAAAAGTAAATATAAAGAAGCTCAAATAAAAAATTATAAAAAATATGTAGATAAGTTCAAAGAAGTAATGCACATTTATTAATTTTATTTAGTGAATTAAAATACATATTAAAAACTTAATTAAAAATATATTTAGTAAAATATTCTTATAGATTAGGAAATTATTATGAAAAGAATAGAAGAAATAACAAATTATATAAAAACTCAGTTCAACAAAAGTATAGATATGGCTATTATCTTGGGTAGTGGTTTATCATCAATTGTAAATGATATAAATATTATTAAAGAAATATCATACAAAGATATACCATATTTTATTGAAAGTGAAGTAGTAGGTCATGATTCTAAAATGATTTTTGCTGAAGTAATGGATAAAAATATTTTGATTTTCAAAGGTAGGTTTCATTATTATGAGGGTTATGACATTTCAGATGTAGTTTTACCAATAAGAGTTATTGCAAATTTAAAAATTAAGAATTTAATATTAACTAATGCATGTGGAGGTATTTCTGATTTTTTAAACCCAGGTGATTTAATGATAATTAAAGATCATATAGGATTGTTTTGTCCTTCTCCTTTAAGAGGAAAAAATTATGATCAATTTGGAACTAGATTTCCAGATATGACCAATGTTTATAATAATGATTTAATAGATACAACTAAACAAATTGCAAAAAAATTAAATATAGAAGTTAAAGAAGGTACATATGCATATTTTCATGGCCCAATGTATGAAACTCCAGCAGAAATAAATTCATATAAATTTTTAGGAGCAGATGCAATAGGGATGTCTACTGTTCCTGAAGCCATTGTAGCACATCATGCTGGGATAAATATTTTAGGAATTAGTTTAATAACTAATAAGGCTGCAGGTTTAGGTGGAAAATTAAGTCATCAAGAAGTTTTAGAAACTGCAAAGTTAAGTGAAAATAAGTTTAAAGAATTATTGTTAAATGTAATTACGAAACATTTTTATAATAACTATAATAAGAAATAAAATTAATATATAATTATTTATATAAAAAAATAACGGAGGAAACTATTTATGAAGAAACTTTTACTTTTATTATTATCAACTGGTATAACTTTAGCACCTGTAACTTCAATAATATCTTGTGGTTCAAATAATAATGAAAATTCAGAAAACCCTGATTCTAATGGTGTTTCACCAGACCCTGAATCAGAAGGAGAATCATATTCAAGTTTAAAGAATAAGTATCTTGATGAAGTAAATGCTGTAATAACTAAATATATTAATAAAAGTAAGGAATCTTGAATCGAAGCTGTTGAATATGATTCAGTTCAAAACAATTTTTTTAACTCAAAAGTTTTAAAAGAAGTTTTTCAAAATGTTTCAAAAGCAGAAACAAAAAGTTTAAATCTTGAAACTGTATTGAATGATTCTGAAATCAAATCAAAATTTATTATTGATGTGGAAAATAAAATTAGTTTATCAGCTATTCAAAAAGAAGTTGAAAGTATTGCAAAAAAAGATGAGTACAATATATTAACTAATAATATAAATAAAAATAATCTTGTAGAATTGGATTCTGAAAAATTTTCTTATAATAATAATGAAGGTGTTGATCCAACTTTACAATTTTTAAATGAGGAAAACATTGAGGGGCAAACAGAAAATAACTTTACTAGTTCATTAGAAAATGTAAATCTTAATTTAAAAATAAATTACAAATCTGAGAATTCAGAAAGTTTAGCTGAACCTGGAAATTACATATTTAATTTTGATTATAAAGTAACTACTTATGGAAATATTGTGAATGCTCTTAAAACTAAAATCAATGATGTTAAGTATAAATATTTGCTAGATGATAATAATTCAACTATAATTGAATCAACAAAAAAAGGTTCATCTGACGATGACAAAATTGACTCATTAGAATCAATTAATAGTAAATTAAAAGAAACTTTTGGAAAAGAGTTCTTGGATTCTTTAATTGCTGATGTAAATGGGGTAGGAGAATTTGATGATAAAGTTGAATTAAAAAGTAAGGGCGGAAATATTATTGATGAAATTGGAGAGAAAAATAGTTGAGATTATGAATTCAATTCTTTCCAAGCTTCTGAAAATATGTACACTTGAAAAGCTGCAAAAAATGGGTGACAATCTGATTCTATTAAGGAAAATGTAAGTTTATTTAATTATATTTTTAGAAATAATGCGGATAACAAAGATTCAGTCGAAGAATATTTAAATAAAAACCATTTCACTGAGAATGAAGTTAACTTAAAACTTTGGTTTAATAATTATAAAAGTAAGATAATTAAAGACAATTTAGATTCAAGTGACTTCAGTGAAGAAGTTAAAAATCAAATTATAGCAAAAATTGACAATACAATGAAATTCAAATTTATAGAAGTAAAAAATTTAGAATTAATTATTAAAGGAACAAGCGAAGCATATTTTAAAACTGATATTAATAGTTTTTCTGTAGCAACTGCTTATACAATAGATAAATCTGAAAATTTAACAGAAATTTTAAATAATAAAGATAAACTAACATATAAATCAATTGTTGCTAACTTAAATAAAGGAATTGATTCATTCCATAATATTTGAGGAATAACTAATGTAAAAAATGATAATGCAATAACTGCATTCACTGGTGAAACTAACGTTGAATATGATAATAAAAAAGTTAATTTATGAACCGATGCATTCGATCCAAATTATATTAGTGGAAGTTCATCAAATAATATGTATCTTTATTATGATAGTGTATTAAACAATTTCAATGAAAACCTTTCTTTAAAACAGTCTTCTGGCAGTGCTGCGGGTCTTGAAACTATTGTTAGAAACAAATTATTAAACGATGGAAACCAATCAATATATGATTGAAACTTCTATAACTTTAAATCTGTAAGACCGCGTGTAGTTCTTAATAAAAACTTAGAAGGTAATGAAAAAGGTTTAGTAATTAATAATTTTATTGAAAAACAAGCTGGAGATTTTGAATTTGCAAACCTGAAAATTAATTTTGATTTTATGCAAGTAACTTTTAGAGTAGACACTATATTTTCAAAAGACAAAAGTAATATGAAAAACAAATCAATTATAGAAAAAGCATAACTTATTATTATAAAAAAATAATTGTATTTTGGGGTGGCCCTTAAAATAATAAATTATTTTTTTATTTATATTGTAGAGAGGTTAAAATGAAAAAAAAGAAATTTATCTCCTTTTGGAGTCTTTTTGTATTCTCAATAAAAGCCATATTCTTAGAAAAAGTTTATATAATTTTTTTAGTACTTATAAATTTGTTTACAATAAGTTTTTCAATAGTGTATTTTTTAATAAGTAAGGGTGAAACAAAGAACATTATTTATGATTTTTATTCTATAATTTTTATAAATGTCTTTTTCTTTTTAATGATTATAAGGATTATAAATTTATTTTTTGTAAAAAAACAAGAAGATAAAACAACATTTATTATTTTGTCTAATTCTATTTCTAGATTAAAGTTGTTTTTTTCACAATATATTAGTTCTCTTTCATTTTTAGCAATATCTATATTTTTTTCATTTATTTTTTTTAATTTGATAGGCTTTTTCATAAACTCGTTAAATATAGATTACTTTTTATTAAGAAAATCATTTGTACTTCTATGAATGAGTTTACTGATTCTATTTTGCCTATCTACATTTATCATTTTTTTAATCTTATTTCTAGGTTCTCAACCTACATTAATTATTTCAACAATACTTTTATCTCTTTCTTTTATTGCAAATATACCAATAAAGTTATTTGAAACTAAAAATGATGATATTAATTTTAATTTTGTAAAAGGTAGCAAAACATTTCAATATCATTCAAATGATATTTATGATTCTTTTACATTACAAAATTACTTAAAAAATGAAAATATAAAATATAAGTATTTATCAAATGCGATTAATGCATATTTAACTAATTTTGATTCTGACACAATCTTTACAAAAGAAAACTTGGATTCTATAGACAAATCTTTAATTAGATATAATGATTTTTGAGATGAAAAATTAAATTTAATAAGTCACACAAAATTAAAACAACAATATACAGGAACAATTATAAATTTAAACACAGATGCTCAAAAAGCTTTATGAAAAATTGGAGATAAAGTTGAATTGAACTATGTATTAGATAGTCACTTTAAATCAATTGATGAAATTGATCAAACTTTGTCTGAAGTAAATGATGAAACAAAAAAAATTTTAATAGATTTTAAAAATTTAACTAATGATTTAATAAATATATTCTTAGATTTAAACAAAGAGAAAAGTGATTATTTTGGGAACTTTTTATATTTTACTAAAGATAGTACTAATAACTATGCTTTAAACAAATCAAATAATACAAAAATAACATTTTCAAGCAAAGACTTATCAGAAGTTTTTAAATATCAGATGACTGGTAGATTAGAATCAAATGTGTCTTTAATTTTAGGCAATGGGGATAATTTACAAAACTTTATTGATGATAATTTAACATTTCCTACAATGTTGACTGCAAGTGTATTAGAAAATTATTTTATAAATTATACAACAATTTATTACAATGTTTTAAATTATAATATAATTAAAGATGATAATTATAATACATACTTAGCTAATAGAAAATTAATTAACTATGTTTCTTATTTAAACCCTTTTTATGCAGTTTGATGTACATATACTAAATATTCAGGATTTTATTTTGATGATTTTTGATTTGTACCAAGTAGTACTTCAAAAATTGATTTTACAACTCAAAATAATTTATTTTTACCCTATACTTCTTTTAATATTAATGTTGATAATAATTCTTATATACTAACTGATACTTATAATCAATACTTCAACCCTGTTTATCAATTTGCAGTAATTATAATTATTTGCTTAATCTTATTATTATTTTCTATAAAAAGATTTAATAAAATAGATATATCATAATACAGTTATATTTGAAACTTTAATAAAATTAATTTTAATTATTTATTAAAGTAATTAAATTTAATTTTATTCAACTATTAGTGATATAAATAGTGTAATATAATAGTGATAATATTTTTTATAAAATTACAATTTATTGGAAATTATTAAGGAGAATCTATGAAAGTTATTATACTAGGAATAAATCATGCAGGAACAGTTGCTGCAAGAACATTAAAAAGATTAAATAAAGATATAGAAGTTGTTGCATACGAAAGAAATGATTTAATATCATTTTTAGGTTGTGGAATAGCTTTGTGAGTTAAAGGAGAAGTAAAGGAACCAGAAAAATTATTTTACGCATCTCCAGAATTATTGCAAAGTGAAGGGATAAGTGTTCATAAAAACCATGAATGAATTGGTATTAATGATAAAAATAAAACTGTAACAATTAAGAATTTAGATACAAATGAACAATTTGAAGATAATTATGACAAATTAATTGTTGCAACAGGTTCATGACCTATATTACCTCCTATACCTGGAGTTGATTTAGATGGCGTACAAATTTGTAAAAATTATTATCATGCTCAAAAAATTAAAAAGGCAAATGAAGACAAAAATATTAAAAATGTAGCTGTTATTGGTGCTGGATATATTGGAGTTGAACTAGTAGATGCATTTGTTGAAAGCAATAAAAATGTTACTTTAATAGATGTTGAAACTTCTATTATGCCAAATTATTTTGATTCTGAATTATCAAATCATGTTCAAAAAAGAATGGACAATGCATATGTTAATAGTCTTTTAGGACAAAAAGTTATTGAATTTGTTGGAGAAAATGGTAAGCTGAAACAAATTAAAACTGATAAAACAATAGTTGATGTTGATTATGCAGTTTTATCAGTTGGAATTAAGGCACAAACACAATTATTAAAGGGAATTGTTGATTTAGATCAAAAAGGTATAGTAAAAACCAATCAATTTATGCAATCTTCAAACAATGATATTTATGCTATTGGTGATTGTGCAGAAGTTGTTAATTTAACTCAAGACAAGAACACTCAAATTGCACTTGCAACTACAGCAGTAAGGTCAGGTATATTAGCTGCAATTAATATTGCTACAAACAATACTTTACCTCAAATGGGTTTCACAGGTGCAAATGCAATATCTGTATTTGACTTTAGCATGGCATCAACTGGTGTTTCTGAAAATTTTGCAAAAAAATTAGGTATGGATTATGATAGCATCTTATTTACTGATAATGATAGACCTGAATTTATGAGCACAACAAAACCAGTTTGATTGAAACTTTTATGGGATAAAAAAACAAGAGTATTAATAGGAGCACAAGTAGGTTCAGAATCTAACCATACTGAAATAATACATATGTTATCACTTGCAATACAGAAAAAAATGACAATTGATGAATTACCATTAGTTGATATGTTCTTTTTACCTCATTTTAATAAACCTTATAATTTTGTTACATTAGCTGCACTTGAAGTTTTAGGATTAAATTATTTTAAAAAATAGTTCAAATAAATAAAAAATGCATATTTAAATGCATTTTTTATTTGTTTTTATTTTTTTTGTTGGTTAATAATACAATTAAAAGGATTAAAACGATTAAGAATAATGAAGCACCAAGTATTGAAAATAAAACAATATTAAATGTTGTTTTTGAACCAACACTTTCATTACCAATTGTCGGTTCAGAGCTACCTGAATTATTTTCAACTTCATCTATACCAAAAATTTTTCCTTTATATAAACTTTTGTTATTATATATATTAACTTTTGAACTAAAATTATTTTTTAAGTCTTCGGCTGAATCTTTATTTTGACTTAAATAACCATCAATTACATGGCCCATCTCATGATTTAAAGTTGCAAACACATTAGGACTACTTCATCAACCTTGTAAATATTGATCATTATCTTTCTCATTTTTAAATTGTGTCATTGATAACCCTGTATAGACTAAATAAGAAAAATAAGTAGTTTTTTCATTATTTATTGTAGTAGTCATGTTAGCTGTATAAGCCATGGTTCCTTGACTTGTTCCAATTAATGGATAATCGGGTGAAATAATAAAACCAATTAAATAGTTTTTGTAAAAATTTGTACCATTGTAACTTGTGATATATGTAGTTAAATTGAACATGTCTAATATTTGTTTTTTAAACCTTGATTCAGTTGAATCATCTCAATTATAATAAACTTTCATAGCTGAAATTGTAGAACTTAAACTTATATTTGAATAATTATAATTTGTATTAGTGTGATTTTTATAAAATGTATCTAGATCTATAAATGATTTATATTCTTTAAGATCATCATCTTCAATAATCTTTGTGAACTCATTTATTGACTTAGATGACGCCTTTGTGTAAATATCATAATTGATTTGTCCTAACTTATTCTTATCAAAACCAGATTCACCAAACTCATTAGATAATAATACACTTGAATTACCTAAGAATCTAACTGAACTATATACAAAATCACTCAATGCTAAATTTTTGTTAATTAATTCAGTTGAATAATTTCAAGCTAATTTTGAAGCATTTAATAAATTATAAGAATATGAAATTCCGCTATTATTGTAACCTGTAAAATCATTAACTCCAAAATCATCATTATTATACAAGAAACTATCATAGCTTAGGTCAGTTGCTTTTTCAGATAAATTAGTTTTATATATTAATGAATTATTTAAACTAAAATCATCATCAATTATTTTTTTTATATTTGTAAATTTTGAATTATCTAGTGAACCTGAAAACTGATTCTTTAAATTATTGTAAATATGTAAAAAGTAATAATTTAGTAGTTCTCAAGCCTTATTAGCCCTACTTAAATCTGTTGTTTGTCATTTAGAATATGCTTCTGCGAAGAACTCTTTGTAACTTGATACGCCATATAATGAAATATTTAGTGCATTAGATATATAATACATATAAAAAATTTCTTCTTGAGTTTCTAATAATTGTGTATTAGAATGATTTGTTTTATATCCACTAACTAATTTTTTAATATAATCATTTTCATTTATATTTGAATGTTTATACAAAAAGTACTGTAAAGATATCCCACCTCACATTAACTCAGAATTATTACTTGAAAGTTCTGAATTGTTATTCAGTATTTGATTATTAATATTATTATAATAAATTGGCTCATTTGATTTATAAAATAATCCGAATGAACTAAAAAATATTAATAAAAAAACAAATAAAGTTTTTTTAAACAAATTAATCTCTCCTTTTTTATAATTTTAAACTAAAAAAATTTTTTATCAACAAAGTGGTAAAATAACAATAAAGGTGTAGTATGAAAAAAGTTACGTTAATACTTTTAAGTTTAATTATTTCAACGTCAAGTTTTTTTGTAATTTCATGTAATAATGGAAGCTATTTTAATAATAATTGAGTAGATGATAAAAAACCAGAACCAAACATTTCAGACATTGACACTCAATATTCAAACATTAATGAAGAATGTAAAGTAAAATTTCAGATTTTCAATCAATATTATAGGACTGTCACTGCTAAATCAACAAATCTAAACTCATATGTTACATTAAACACAATTAAGGAATCTAAAACAGAGAGTTTATTTGAGATTATTTTAAAAGGAAGTGAAGTTGGACAAGACACTATAACAATAGAAGTTGAAAATTTTGTTTCTAAAAGTTTTATTATAAATTTCTATGATGATACTAGTAGATCAATAATTAGTATAGATAAACCAGATAATGATTATATAATAAATACTCAAAAACAAACTTGATATTATAATATATCAGTTATTAGACCAATCTCAAATTTTGAATTGAAAGTAGAAGATTTAGACAAGGGCATTTACTTTAAAAGTGTTGCACTTAATAAATTAAATACTAATGATAATGAAAAAATAAATTACCAACTTAAAATAGACCCCATAAAAGAGACTTTTAAAAGTTCTGCTAATCTATTATTGACATATAAAACAGCAGAAAATTTAAAACTTAACTTTATAATTAATGGAGATGAAAAAAAAGATATATCATTAATAAATAATAATTTGTCAGCAATTTTACAAAAAAATATTACAAAATCTGATTATGAAAGTGAAACATTAAATATAAGTATACTTTTAAGAGAAATAAACGAAAAATATACAGGTATAAAATTAAAAGAAGAAGATGTATTATTTGAAGAAATTATAAAAAATAAATCATCTAAATTAACTGTTAAAAGTACAAGTTCTAACTTTAAAGGAACACAAACCTTTTATTACAATTACAAAATAAGCTTTGATTATTTAAATTTTGTTAGTGAAGAAAAATTTTCATCACTTATTAATTTTGATTTAGTTGACAATTCTTCATCAGTTGAAAACACAACAATAGAAGAATTGATTGAAATAACAAATAATAAAAATAAAAATTATAAATTAAATGCTTTAGATTTAGATGTTATATCAAGAAATAATCAAGATACACCTGTAGAACTTGTATTAAAAGCTAAAGATACTTGTGAAAATTATTATGGGGTTTTAAATTTATTTTATTATTTTAGAAAAAATATAAATACAATTATTACAAAAACAAACTTAGGTGTAATTAAAGGTACTAAGGACTTGCCTGATTTAAATACTTTAAAACGTAGTATATGAAGTCTTAATCCTAACTTTATAAATTATTGAAATAGTAGTTTTGAATTAGAAAAAACTACTACAACTCAAGCAACTTTTACTTGTAATGAAAGTTTCAATTTTTTTTATGGATCAATTACATTTACTTATGAATACATAAAAATAACTAGTTTAAAAGATATTATTACAAAAACTGATTTAGATGTAATTAGTGGAAATGATGATTTACCTACTTTAGAGGAATTATTATTAATTATAAATAAGAATAATAATACAAATTTAACCGTCAAGGATGTTTATATTAACAAAAATTATCCTTTTAATATTGTACAAGCGACAATTTCTGCAAATGAATCAAGTGATAAGTATGTTGATAGTTTAGAAATAAGTTACATTTACTCAAAAGATGGATAAAAATAATTTCTATGAAACTAATTATAATTGGAATTATTTGTGTTAAATTTATATCAAGGAGTAAATATGAATAGATTTACAGTTTTTAAATTTTCATTATTGAGAGTTATTAAAAATAAAATGTATATTATTGGTTTTAGTATACTAATATGAATAAATATCATATTAATGTTATGTATTTTTTTAATTGCTAAAAGTTTTTCAACAATTACAATCAGTACAATTCCAGTATTTATTATAAATTTTCTATTTTTAGCTTTTTTTAATATTTCAAATATAGCTGATTTTTTCATACAAGATAATATATCAAACCTTGAGTCACTAATGATAAGAAAAGGAAAAAAACCTAAGAACATATTTTTTTCAAAAATATTTATTAACAAATTAGTTTCTTTCTCTTATATATTTCTAATAATATTAATATATTTTTTATTATCATTTTTAGTTCAAAATCAATATCAGGAAATAGTAACTTATAAGTACTCATTAGGTTTATTTGTACTATTTGCTTTTGATTTATTTATAACTGCTATTACATTGTTTTTAGCTGTATTTACAAAAAGTTATAAAAAAACATTACCTTTACCTTGAATTTTTACAACTTTTATTGGACTATATCCAGTTTTAGGACCAATGATTATTTACTTAATAACAATGGGTCAACCAAGTTTTTCAGAGACAACAAATGCATATAATTATGGTAAATATGATTCTTATTTAGAAAGAAAAAATGATAACTCAATATTAATAAAATTATTTAATGATTACAAAAGTAAAGCAAGTTTAAAAAGTCAATATGAGAATTTATTTTCAGATGAGAATTTAAAAATTGATTATTCTGGTACTGAATCGAAATCAAATGTTATTGATAGTGCTAGAAGTTTAATTATAGATTATACTATGAATAATTTTATGTCTTTAGAAATGTATATTTTAAATAATAATAATCAATATATAAACTTTTGAAAAGACTTTTTTAATTTGAATGATCAGAATTCTTCTTTTAAAATTGAGTTTAGTAAAAACTTTACAACTAAGTTATTAGATTTACAAAAAAAAGATGATTTCTTAATGGATTTAGTTACTGCTGCACCCGAAGAAGTTGACCCAATATTCAATAAAAACATTTATTGAGATAACTCTTATTTTTCCACTAATGTTTATAAATCATTATTTAAAAAAAGTGGATTAAGTTCTCCTGAAAGTTTTACAAATTTTGATAAAATACTAGACAACTACAACAAAAATGATTTAAGTAAAATAAATAAAATTATTAAAAACCAAGTATTGTATTATTACTCAAATACAAAGTTTTATTATAATTCATTTGGTTTTAATATATTTGATTTCTATGAACATATTGATACATTTAATAAGTATTTTAGAATTCCATATAATTATCATACATTTATATATTTTTTAACAGAATTATTACAAGAACCAGGTGTTGATCAAGGGAAATCTTTATATGAGTTTTATAACTTTTACAGCATAAGTAAAAATTTTTATAATTTAAATCCATTTCTTCAAATATTTGTAATGTCTAATAATATGGGTTCCAAAGATAATTATTATGACCAATTTATATATAAAAACTTAATATTTCCAATTCCTTATTATGCTCATGTCTTACAAACTAATGAATATGAAAGTTTTAAAGACCCTAGCATTGATGGAGAATATAAATTAACTAACTCGTTTTTTAAGTTAGAATACATTTATTTAGCATGAATTTTAATACCAATTTCAATTTTTAGTCTCTCTTTTCTTATTTATTACAAAAAAATATATGTTAAGAGTAAGGAAGGTTAGGTGGTAATGTTGAAAAAAATATTTATTAGTATATTTTCCAGTGCTTTAATTTCATCAACAACAATCTTGTCAACTTCATGTAGTACACTTGATTTTGAATATACAAGATATAGTAATAATTTTACTATTATTAAAAAGTATTTAGAAAATAAGGCTGAAAAAAATAAACATGTGTATACAAAAGATGAGAAAAGCTCTTTGGAAGAATGAATATTTAAGTTATTAAATACAATTAAATTGTCAGATTATCAAATAGTTTTTGATAGTAATGACATAAATGATAAAAACAAAATATTAATAGATTATAAATATGACTCCATTAAACCAAATTATTTTGGAGATGGAAAAGAAATAATTTATGTAGTAAAAACTTTTATATATTTTGAAAATAGTTGAAAATCTTTAGCGAACTATTCTATAAATAATAAATCAGATATAACTATTAAATTTATTTATAATGGAGAGGAATAAAACTTATGAAAAGGATGTTAAGCTCAATGTTTTTATTTACATTAATAGGTATTAGCTCATTTAGTTCAATTTCGTGTGACCCAAAACCAAAATTGAACCAAACCCCAATTTATTTAGAAATGATACCTTTTAATGATGTTAAAACTGGAACATTAAAATCAAGTTTTGAAGAGAAAGTAAATAGTTTTTTAATAACATATTTTAAATATTTTAATTATGAAACTCCATATTTACAAATAGATTATGAATTTATTTATAAAGAAGGTTCTCTGGATGAGAAAAATAATATTGTAAAAAATGCTGTAATTAAAATAGCTTCAATTATTACTTCATATAAATTATTAGGGGAATACACTTTCTCTATTATTGAAAAGGAATTTTAATTTATGAAAGTTATATTTAAGTTTTCTTTTTTAAGAACAGTAAAGAAAAAAACGTTCTTAGTCCCTTTAATATCAGTTATTTTAATAAATATATTAATAAATATAATTATTTTTTCAATGGCTGAAAGTTTTATGGTTATAACAAGTGCTATGATATTTATTATTTTAATAAATATGATATATATAAGTTATTTTAATATAACAAATTTAACGGAGTCCTTTATTCAAGATCATGTTTCAAATATCGAATCTTTAATGTTGAGAAAAGGTAGAAAACCTACTACAATATTTTTTTCTAAAATATTAGTTAATAAATTAGTTTCAACTATTTTTATATTATTTGTTTACTTATTATATTTTGTTTTATCATTTATCTCAAAAAAATCATTCAGGCCAATTGCTTCAAATAATTATTCTATTGGTATTTTTGTATTAATAGCTTATGACTTTTTTATAACTTGACTAGTATTATTATTTTCAGTAACAACAAAAAGTTATAAAAAAACATTACCATTTTCTTGAATGTTTTCAATTCTTTTTATATTATCACCAATATTAGGACCTGGAACATTTATTATGTTTGGTGTAATTGACATTAGCGATAATAATGCAATAAAAAATTTATCAACATATGATATATATAAAGAGAGAAATAAAAATAATTCATTAGTAAATAAAATTTATGATGATTATTTTAATAGTCAAAAATTAATAAATGAATACTCAAAAGTTATTAATTTAATTGATGTTTCAATAATAAATCAAGAAAATTCAACTACCAATCAAGAATATGTAAAAAAATTCATAATAAAAATGTTTACAAGTAGTTTTTTAATACCAGAACTTTATAGAATAAATAATAGTAAAGATAACTCAAATGATTTATCAAGTTTCATTAAAAACTACTTTGAAAGTAGTAATGGTATTTTTAAAATCTCTCTTGTAATACCTGATGATTTCAATAAACAAATTAAATCTATTCAAGATAAAGATTTATTTGCAAAAAGTTTGTATATGATATCACCAACAATTAGCCCAGAAGCAAATACTAAAGATTATTTTGATAACTCATTATTTAAAAATAATCATTTGTCTTCTCTTGAGTATGATAATGGAATTAAAAGTTTGTTTAAAAAAGATCATTTAGGTATTATAGAACCTAATGCCAATGATAGTGAAATCAATTCTTTGTATAAAATAATATATAATGTTTTTAAATATAGTTATACAATTGAAGATTACTCAACACCACAAATTTATCAAAATATTAGTGATGAAAAAATTCATAACCAAGTTAAATTTGAAAATAACTTTAATTATTTAAATAAAAATTTAACAATACCATATAACTATTTAGGTTTATTTGACATTTTAAATAATGTATTAGATGATTCTTCATTTGATAAACCAGGTTACTCAGAATATTTTATGAATTCATTATTAAATTATAGGACTATAGAATTAAACTACATATTAAATCCATTTAATCATTTCTTTATAATGTCTAATACATTTAATTCTACAAATAATTATTATAATTCTTTTATTCAAACAAGTTTATTTTTAAGAGGACCTATTGCTAATGTTGTTTATCAAAACAATTATATGGATACATTTTTAAATCCTAATATTAAACCAACATATGATATATACTCAACAAAATTTTATATAGAAGGAATATATGCATTTTGATTAAGTACTTCTATATTGCTAATTGCCTTATCGTATGTATTATTTATTAACAGAATTTATAAGAAAAGTGGTGACAAATAATGATAAATATTATAAATGTTTCAAAACTATTTAAAAATGGTAAAGGAATAAGTGATTTCAATTTAGTAATTTCACCTGGAGATATCATTGGGTTAGTTGGTGATAACGGTGCTGGAAAAACAACACTTATAAAATCTATTTTTAATGAATATAAAAAAGATAGTGGAGATGTTTTAAATGGAGATGTATCGATATATACAAGTGGATATATTAACAAAATAAGCTTTTTTCCAGATCAGAGTGTTTATCCAAAAAATATTACTTTAAAGGATTATTGTTTATTAGAAGCTGAGTTATCAAATGTAAATAGAGATGAAGCAACTAAACTCTTTGATAGCTTATGTGATTCTTTGGATTTAAATGATTATAAGAAAAAAACTTTTAAAGATTTAAGTGCAGGTATGCAAAAAAAAGCATTATTAATGAATTGCTTAATTAGTTCACCTGATTACATAATACTTGATGAACCAACTGCAAATTTAGATGTAAAAAATAGATTAGAATTTTTAAATATAATTAGAGCATTAGCACAATCTGGCATAGGCATATTAATTACAAGTCATTTAATTGATGAATTAGAAGAATTAATTACTCGAATTGTTATTATAGAAGATGGTAAAACTGTTTACAGCAACTATTTTGATAAAAACAAAGAGTCACTTGAAAAAATATATCTACAAGTAACAAAGAAAAATCAAGTAACAGGAATATCTGATATAATAAATAATTCTAAAAATGATAATGGTGGAGTCAGAAGTTTAGCAGATATAATAAAAGGAGTTAAAAATAAATAATGAAAAAGTTTTTATCTATTTTATCAACATCCATTATATTTACAACTCCAATTTTGTCAGTTACTTCTTGTTCAAACACTGGTACTATTACTTCAAATATGAACACTTTATTTAATAAAGCATATGAAATAATTAAAAATGAGTCGATAATAGAAACTGGTTTTATTGATAAAAATAAAAATGAGTATCAACAACTTGTAGATTCTTGATTTAAAAAAGTAGTTGAGTCTAATAATTTTGGTGGAAATAAATTTACAGTTGATAAAACTTTAAAACCAACAAAAAATGTCTTTATATTAATATATGTGATTTCTGAAGAACAATTATATGATGATTTATTATCTTGTGAAATTGATATTATGTTTGAATTAAATGGTGAATGATTTCCTTTATCAAAATTTAATAATACAAAAAATTATACTATTGACTTTATTACTAAAAGTAATACAAATACATAACTGATATTAAATAAATAATTAAATTATGTTTAAAATTTAAAATTCAAAATATTAATAAAGAATAATTAAATTAAAAATATATGTTTAATCAATTTATAAAAAAATATATGCAATATATTTTTCTCATATAAATAAAAAACCTTGAAGCAAAAGCTACACTACTAATTTAGTAGTTCTGTACTTTACTTCAAGGTTTTTTTATATAAAAAGTAATCAAACAAAGTTTTAATTTTATTATTATAAAAAATTAAAAGCTAGAGTAATCAAAAATATTATAAATTTTTAGATAAATTACAAAAATATAAAATTATATAATTAAAATTATAAGCAGATTTTTTTAAAAATTTGAACCTATGGAAAGAAACAAACTATAAATAAAGTTTATTAAAATGTTAGATAATATCAAAATTAGTAGCTGCAAAAAACTTATTAAGTATATTTTATTCTTTTAAGAATATTTTTTAAATAATTAAAAATATATACTTCTGATTTTAAGCAATATATAATTTGCATAATTTAAATAAATATATTATCTATTTATTTTTATATTTTAATAACTCATACATCTTAATGTCAAAAATTATTATGAAATAAATAAAAATAATTGTAAAAATTATAAGCAAACGTAAGTTGTATCTTTATATTAAAAAATTATAAATAAAATAAGTGTTAGTAATATTATAAACAATATGATTATGTGAAATATTTATTCTAGTTTTATAATCTTAATTTAAACAAAAAATAATTTAAAACTCAAAAGAATAGTTATTAAGATAAAGATGATAAAAATATCCCAAGGAAATTTTTTTCTTGCTCTCAAGCTTAGATCCTTTTATAAATAAGTTTTATATTAGAAAATAAGTTTCATATGTATTTATTTAATTATTTAGTATTATACAATAAACAAGTATAGATAATTATACGTATGAGCTGATAAAAAAGTGTTAACTATAATAGTAAATAAAAGTATTATAGTATTACAAAATTATTAAAAATATCAACTATTTAAAAAATAAAGCACAAAAATATTAATCTATATTTAGTTTGAAATAAACTTATTTTTCAAAAATATTAACTAATGAAACATGAATTTAATAATTAACTTAAATACATGTATACGGTTTTAAATACTTTAAGCAAACATTAAGTATAAGTTTTGAATTATTTTTATTTTAAAAAAGAGATTTACTATTTTAAAATACTATTTTTAAAATAAGTCTATTAGATATAAAGTTTTTAAATTATTAATTATACTTTATTTAATTTATAAGTATTTTAATAAAAGTGTAATTTATTTTAAGTTATTATAATTTAAATTTATTAATATAACAATTTATTAATATAAGAAAAGTTAAATTAGTTTTTTATACAAAAGTTTGTGAAAGGAATATTATGATTGAAATTAAAAATATAAACAAATCAAATGGAGATTTTCAAGCAAATAAAAATATAAGTTTGAAAGTTAATAATGGAGAATTTGTAGGTATATTAGGTCCAAATGGAGCGGGTAAAACAACATTAATAAATCAAGTAATGGGATTTTTAAAACCTGATTCGGGTTCAATATCTATTAATAAATATGATACGTGATTAAATCATGATTCAGTAATTGAAAAAGTTGGTTTTATAGCTGGAGAAATAAAATTATATGAAAATATCAAAGTTAAACAACTTTTAAATATAAAGAAAAAATTTATTAACGAACTAGATGAAACATATTTAAAATCTCTTATAACTTATTTTGAGTTAGATTTAAACAAAAAAATAAAAAAATTATCAAAAGGTAATAAACAAAAAGTAGCTATAATTTTATCTTTAATGAGTAAACCAGATGTTCTTATTCTTGACGAACCAACTTCGGGTTTAGATCCAATTATGCAAGAAAAGTTTGTTATTCTTTTAAAAAAATTTAAAGAAAAACATAAAACTGTTATATTGTGTTCACATATATATGCAGAAATTGATAAATTATGTGATAGGGTTATTTTTATTAAAAATGGTGAATTAATAAAAGAGTCAAATATGGATAATAGGTTATCAATAGAAAAAGAATTTAACTTATTATTTGGAGATACAATAAATGAGGAAGAGGTAATTTTCAATGAAGAAGTTTAATTTTAATATTAAAAACAAGTTTATTAACTCTTTTTTATTTTTAAATAAAAGCTTTATAATATTTTTTTCAATTATCTTATTCTTGTTTACCTTTCCAACATTATTATTAACTTTAATTACTCATATAAGTTATAGTAAATTCCCATATATTGCTCCTACTACAACAACAGTTGGTAACACTAGTGACACTCCTTTTAGTGTTTATGATGTTTTAAATTACATTACCTATAGTACACCATCAATAATATTGTTTATCATTGCAAATATGGTTGTAATTAACAAAAATATAATTAAGGATATAAACGAAGGTTATATATCATTTTGGTTAACAATTAAAAGCACTAGAAAAGATTTGTTCCTATCAAAAATTATTTCTATTTATTTATATAACTTGTTTATATTTATGCCTTCATTTTTAATATTATTATTGTTTTCAGCGATTAGTGCAGATGCTAAAAATTACTTTGCTTCATTTTTATATCAATCATTACAATTTATGATTTTAATATTTTTAATATCTTCAATTATGTTAGTTACTTCAATTTATGTTACAGATAAAGTTTTTTTATATAATATTATATTTGGGATAGTTTCTATATATATAGTAAGTGTTTGAGTTTTATATATAATTGATATATTCATGGACCATCAAATAAAAGTTTTAAATTATGCTAAATATTTTTTACCTCAGTATTTTATATTTTATATTTTAGAATTTGACATATATCAAGATAAGTTATTTAGTGATTCAATTATAAATAATGAGCGAGTAGTTGTGAAACAATCATCTAATTATAATACTCATTGATGAAACTCTATTATTTTTCCAACTATATTATTAATTATTGGAGTAATAACAAATATACTTTCAATAAGAAAATTTAACTCAAAAAATATATATATTTAATCAATAACATTTTTTTAAGAGTTAATTTTTTTATTTATAATTATTTACATTAAAATATTAATTTTTATATTAACTTAATTACCTTTTAATGATTAAAGATAGTAATATTTTAGGTTGAATTTTCATTTAAACTGCGATTAAATTTTCAAAATATTTTTTAAAAAAATATTCATTTATTATACTTAAAGTTGATATAATATAAAAAAATAAAGGGCAAATATATGAAAAAAACTAAAGGGTATTTAAAACTTTCAAAAAAAGATATTTATGAAAAAGATTTTGAAGTTGAATATAAAGGTTATAAAGTTGAAGAAGTTGATTCTTTTTTAGATATAATTTATGAAGATTATAAATATATTGAAAGTTGTGAACAAGAATATATTAAAACAATACAAGATCTTGAAAATAAAATAAAAAGTTTAAAAAGAGATCTAGAAGATAAAATATCTTTATTAGAAAAATCAAACTCGGATTTAGAAAACTTAACTCGTGCTGGTGTGAATAATTCTGCAATTATTAAAAGAATCTCAAAACTAGAAAAAGAAAATTATAATAAGTAATTTAAGGTTTTATGGATAGGTTAGCAAAGTCTTTTACAAATGCTGGTTCTTATTTTACACTTGCATCAACTATACCATTATTTTGTTTATCAGTTATAATGATGAGTATTAAATCAATTGTTATAAGTAGTTTAATGCAAATTAAATTTATTGGAGAGTGATTATCTTCTCTTGTCGAAGAAACATTAACTGCAATAAAGAATTTTGGTATTGGTCTATTTTTGGTTTTAATTATAATTGTTTGTGTTTTAGTAACTATTATAACTTTAATTAATTTTAAAGGTTCTATTAAACAAAGAATTGGTTATTTTATAGGTATTGTTATCGGGGGAATAATGATATTTACTTCCTCTATACCTTTTATTTATTCTAAATCAAATACAGAAGATGGGATTTGGATTTTAATTACAGGGTTTTTATTTACTTTTTGTGGAATTGGAGGTACATTTTTAGCCTTAGGATCAATTTTGGGTATTATTTTTGCAAAAACAGAAAAAACACTTGAAGGTACAAAAACATTAAAAGATAAATTTAGTATTTCTACATAACAATATTCATATATTAAACATAATTTATTTATTTTAAAATATTTTAGCTTTTATACTGGTCTATTTAGTTTCCTTTTTGCTGATAATAATTTTTAATATAATGTTTTTTTAAAACTTTATAAATAATAGTACAAATATTTGTAGTTATAATAATTAATGTTATTATAATAAATGAGAATAATTTTGAATCAACTGCTGTATTTGAAAGATAATATAGAGGAAACTCCACGCTTGCACACTCTGAGATGGGTGTAGTGATTGTGCTAGAGAAAAAAATAACTCTAGATACCATATTTATGGTAATGACATAAACAAGTCTAAGGGATGAACTATCCTATGATTAGTTTTATAAAGTGCCACAGGGACGATTAGCTAGAAATAGTGAAATGGAACGGGTAAACTCCACAAGCAAGAAACTCAAATTTTGGTAGAGGAATTAAAAACTGAGAAATGAATTAGTTTTTAAATCACATTAGTGATAGATAGATAGTTGATGCATTTATTGTTACAGAACGTGGGTTATTATAAATTATTCTCACTATATTTTTTAAGGATGTTTTTATGAAAAAACTAATAAAGTTTTTAAGAGAAAATAATTTAACAGTTTCTTCTTGTGAATCATTTACTGGTGGTCTGTTTGCAAACCTTTTTACAAACTATAAGAATTCTAGTGTTTTGTTTAAAGGAGCATTTTGCTGCTATAGTGATGATTTCAAAGTAGATGTACTAAATATTGATAAAAATATAATTAAAAAATATAGTGCTGTTTCAGTTGAAACAATTGAGGATATGTTAAAAAATACCCAAAAACTATTAAATACTGATATTGTTTTTGCATTTACTGGTTATGCGCCACCATCAAATGTAGATAATGATTTAAAAGGTTTATCTTATATCGGTTATAGGTATAAAGATAAAAATTTTATTCTAAAATTTGTAAATAAAAGCAAAATAAGTAGAAAAAAATATAAAATATTAGCAATAAATAAAATAATTAATGAATTTTTAAACAATTTAAAAAATAATTAATTATTTTTATTTTCTAGTCGATTATATAACTGGAGGTTATATGATAAAAGAAATACTAGAAAAGAACGAAGAAGAGGTAGTTCTAAATATGTCAAAAAATGTATATGATGATCCAGCTTTTAAAAATGTTTTAAAGGAAATTGAAAAAACATTTGGTAAAGGTTCAATTATGAAACTTGGTGACAGCATAAGTCTTGAACATGAATCAATACCAACAGGTAGTTTTTTATTAGATAAAGCAGTTGGAATAGGTGGGTTACCAAAAGGTAGAATTATAGAAATATTTGGACCTGAATCAAGTGGTAAAACTACATTATCACTTCATGTTATAGCTGAATCACAAAAATTAAATGGAAGAGCTGCATTTATTGACGCAGAACATGCTCTTGATCCAAAGTATGCTAAAAATATTGGAGTTGACATAAATAATTTAATTGTAGCTCAACCCGATACTGGTGAACAAGCATTAGACATACTTGAAATGTTGGTAAGATCAAATACAATAGATGTAGTAGTTGTTGATTCTGTTGCTGCTTTAGTTCCAAAAGCTGAATTGGAAGGCGAAATGTCTGATCAACAAATAGGGTTGCAAGCAAGACTTATGTCCAAAGCATTAAGAAAGTTAAATGGAATTATTTCAAAAACTAATACAATAGTAATATTTATAAATCAATTACGTGAAAAAGTCGGTGTAATATTTGGTAATCCAGAAATAACTACTGGAGGACGTGCATTAAGATTTTATTCTTCTGTAAGAATTGAAGTAAGAAAAGGTGAAACAATTTCTACAAATGGAGAGGCAAGTGCTAACAAAATAAAAGTAAAGGTTGTTAAAAATAAAGTTGCTCCACCATTTAAAACTTGTCAAATAGTTATAAATTATAACAAAGGAATTGACAGAGAGCTAGAAATAATTGAAATGTCAACATTATATAATATTTTAACTAAGTCAGGAGTTTGATATTCTTATAATGATGAAAAAATCGGCCAAGGAAAAGAATCTGTACGTGAGTGATTTATTAAAAACCCAGATAAGTATGAAGAAATCTCAAAAAAACTAAATGAAGCAATGTAAAATAATATTCTTGGCTAAAAGAAATATTAAAATGGATTAAGACATCCTACTAAATACTATAAAACTGCTATAAAAGCAGTTTTTATTTATTTGATTAAGAATACAGATTGATTAAGTATCTAAAAATTTGTAATCAAAGATTTATAAGTTTTTTAACTTATATATTTGTGTTTTATATAAATAATAAATGTTTTAAAATTTAAAAATTAAAAAAATTAAATTAGTTAGACTATAAATTTTTTATGTTACTCTTTAAAAAAAACTAAGTCTATTTTAGAATAATAATTTTTTAAATAAAATCTAAATTAAAATTCTTATCAAGTATAAGTATGAAATATTATTAACTAAATATTTTAAAATTCATTATATACATATTAATATTAGATAATATGTATAGGAGTGGATTTGATAAAACTACTTTAGATAATTATTAAAGATAAAAAAATGAAAACATCAATGAAATATAAAATTAAATAATAATCTAGACTATATTAAATAATATATAAAAATGAATTAAATACAATTCTTAAGAAATAATAATTTATAATGCAACATTGAATAAAAATATTGACTTAATTTTTAAATAAATTAGGAGTCAAAAAATTATTATAGTTTTATGGAAAGTAAACTAATTAAAATAGTCAGAAAATGAAAGTTTAAAAACATTATAATAAATAATTCTAAACATTAATTTAATAATAAAGTACAATGAGCATAAATTATAAGAGTATTATTACATAATAAATTAATTATAATTATAACTAATTTACAGCAAGTTTAGAAAATAGTCTACTTAGTTTACTTGTTTTAATTTTGTAATTTATAAATCTATTATCTTATTAAATTTTTTTAAAATATCATTATTAACTTTATGAGAAATCATTATTATTGTTTTATTTTGATCATTAAGAAAGAGATCGAAAATAATATTAGCAGTTTTTTCATCTAGTGATGAAGTTATTTCATCTAAATAAAATCAACTTTTATTTGATAATAATGATCTTATAATCGATATTCTTTGTCTTTCACCACCAGAAAAATTAGAAAAATTATCTTCAACCATAGAATCAAGACCATTTGGTAATTTTGCAATTAAATCTTTCATATTTAATAGGTTAAAATAATTTAAAACTTCTTGTCTATTTTCATAATTATCATCAATAACTAAATTGCTATAAAGTGTACCTTTATTCAAAATACTATCTTGATTCACATATGATGCAAAGTTTCTAATTTCTTTTTCTACCATTTTTTTATTATTAATATAAACTTCTCCTGAGTTTTTTGTAACTGGATTAAATAATAATTTTAATAAGGTTGTTTTACCAATTCCACTTTTTCCACGAATCAATATTTTATCACCCTTATTTATTTCTAAATTAAAATTACTAACTGTAAATTTATTATTATTTATAAACTTAAAATTTAAATTTTCATATTTTATTTTTTTTAAGTCATCATTTAAATCAATTTTATTATTTATTAAGTCATCAACAATTGTTTCATTTATTAATTTATAGTCATTTTTTAGTACTTTTTTAAAAGATAAGATTTTCATAAATGCTCTAATACTATTATTTCCAAAAAATACATATGTTGCACTAATTGTAGTTAAAGTTGTAATAATTCCAATACTATTAATGAATCCTTTCAAATAAAAATAACTAAATACTATTATTAAAATAACTTGTCCCAAAAAAAGAATTAATTGATTTAAAAAAGAGCTTAAAGACATAATATTTTTCATTCTTTTATTTTTTTTCTCAAGTTTTATAGAGTTACTTTTTATATCTTTTATTAGCTTATTTGATAAATTCATAGTTCAATAAGTTCAATATGAATTAAATATATCTTTTGAAGATTGTAAAAATTTATCATTTTCTTCATTAGTTTTATTAACCGCTTTTTGACTCATTTTTGACATTGAAAAAGGAATTATTGTAACAATTATAGACAGAATTAAAATTGGCATTAAAGCAATTCAACTAATATATATTATTAAAATAAAACTCACAATAATTGCTAGTAAACATTTTGTAATTTCAAAAATGCTTTGGAAATAATTATTTTCTATCTGACTAATTTTATTTGAATTCAAATTTATAAATTCACCTGAATCTAAATTTAGCTGATAGACGTCACTAAACGTATTTTTCGCAATAATCTCTCTAAGGTATGTATTTAAAGAAGTTAAAGCTGAATTAAGAACTAATTCTCCAATATATTCAAGTAATAAATGCATTATAATAAAGAAACATGAAAGTCCTGATCAAAATAAAAAACTATTAAAATCATTTTCAATTGCTTTATCAATAATGAATGAAAAAGAATATGACATTGCCAAATAACATACATTACCTAATAAAGTTAAAAATGTGTATGACAAGTATTGTAATCAATTTAATTTATTAAAATATTTCATTATAAACTCCTATTTCTTTTGTTTTATAATAAAAAACACTTTAAATTTTTTATTATAAAACATTTAAAGTGTTATAGAGCAGCTAAAACTAATGATTTAAGTTTCAACAATTACCCATTTGTTCTAAAGCTTCTGGGATAATTTCTGCATCTTCCAAAATTTCTAAAATATCATTCATTATTTCACCTCCTTTTTTAAAAACTTTTGTGATAGCATTAATATATTATTATTACTAAATTTACAATTAAGATTTAAATCACTATTAGTTAGATAATTAAATATAACGTAAGATAATTTTGTATAGTCGCTAAAAGTATCGATTCCCATCCATTCTAAAACTCTATTGTCATAATATCCATAATCATTCATTTTAACTAAAAGTTTTTTTCATTTTTTATTAAAATTTATATATTTTAATAATTCAAATATAAGATCTACATTATTTTTAGAGTATTTATAACATTTTAGTAAAACTTTTTTTATAAAAAAATAATCTTGGCTAATTGAAGAATAGTTTTTAGCTAGCAAATTGCAATAAACATTATTGTAATTTAGTTTAAGTATTTCTTTTTTTGTGTATTTTGATTCTATATATTTTAAAGCCTCTTTTTTGTTATGTTTTTTTAACTTGTAGAATGCAATCAAGTTAACCTTTTCAAACTTACTTTTTGAATCAATAATAATTTTTTTCAAGTATTTTAAAGCAATTGAATGATCATTTCTAACAAAATAACTAAAAGCGTTTAAATTTAATAGCCTTTTTTCGTATGAGTTTTTAACCAATTTAAATGCTTTTTCTCAAAGATTTATTTTATATTTAATTTTATAAAACTTTAACGAATGTATAATATGAATTATATAATATACATTATTTCAATCAACTTTAAATTCGTTATAAAATCCTCTACAGCAAGAAACTTTAATGTTATATCAATTGGCATTTCTTTTTTGATATATTTTATCTTTTTTTATAACTTGAATATTTATTCCTAAAAGTTCGCTTAATACTTTCAAAATTTTTTTAGAAAATTTATCAATATTGTTTTCATTGTATAAGATAATAATAATGTTTATTTCTTTATATTTTTCTTATAACTGACAAAAAAACAAAATTATAGAGGTCATATATCTAAAAATTATTGAGTTAGTAGCTGAAGATAAATTTTTATTTGGAATGTTTATGAAAGGATTTTTAGATCATTTTTTATCCAATATATATCTTGCATATTTTTTTTTCTTTAATTGTTTGAAACCTCTAAAACATTCAAGAATTTTTCCTGTTTTTATAAATAATTTATAAGTTTTTTTCATATTTTTTAATTATTATTGTTTTTTTGTCTATGAAACCTTTTTCTTTATAATAAATAGGTTTTTTATTATCAAAAAAATTTTCTAATTGTTTAGTAATTATAAATATGGAAGGTAATAATTCATGAAATTCAATTTTATTTTCAATTTTTATTAATAATTCTTCTTTTCCGGAATCAATATTTCATTCAGATTTATCATTAGGATAATAAAACTCAGGTAAAGCAGTAATGTTTCCTATATAACCTTTAGATAAAATATAAGGTTTAGAAAAAATTTCAGATACTTGCTTAATAATATTTGCATTCGTTTTTCAATCAGGTTCATCTGCACAAAGTATAGATATATCTGGTGCATGATTTTTAAAAATTTTGCATAATTCATTTACAGAATTAATTTTAGTTTTTATTTTTATGATTTTAGAGTCATTTGAACATAATTCTTCAAGAATATCTACTTTAAATTTGCCAATATTTTTTATTGTAAAAATTTGCATTTGTAAATTTTTTTTCTCAATTATATCATCGTCAATTAATATTATTTTTTTTATGTAATTTGATTTACTTATAGATAAATACAACAGACTACCCATTGCACCACAACCTATTATTAAAATAGTTTTATTTTTTATACATTTCTTATTATTATATATTTTTAAAATATTTAATTCCAGTAAACGATATATTATTTTTTCTGCTTCATTAACTGATTTTATTTTAAAACTATTTATAAAATCTAACATTGATTTTTCTGATTTAAAAAATAATAATACTTCTATCATTTTTTTGTCAAATTTTAATTTTGTCTCTTTAAAAAATTCAAAATCATCTATAATTATTTTCCCTTTACCTCTGTAGATTTGAATATTATTATTTATTATATATTTCATTGATATCACCTAAATATATTTTACATAACTGATTTGTTAGAGTCCACTTTTTTAATGATAAATTTTAAAACTATGTCAATAATGTAATTGATAGTATAATATTCCTTTTTTTTGTTATTAAAATACTTATTACAATATTTTCTTGGTTGCTTACATTGGGTACTTTAGTTTTTTTGTGTAATATGAGTTTTAATATCTTAAAATATTATAATTTAACCTATCGTGATTAAGTTTCATCTAACTAAATAAATCATGTCATAATCATTTATATAGCTTGCTCTTTTTTGGTTTTGTGGCAATTAAATTTGTTTTTGATTTTAAATATTTTGGATCTAAACCATTAATTACTATTAATTTTAAATACCATAACTTATTCTTAAACCATTGTTTAATATATTTTAGCTTATATAAAAATTAAATTATGACTTTCTGTTAAATCATATACATTTAGTATTATTTTTATATTAAATATTCGGATTAGATATGATAAATAAGCATTCAACTCTTTAATATTTTAAATTTACCAATGTAATTCTTTGTTGTTATATTATTTGAATTGTGACTGAATTTCATTCCATTAAAACATTTTCCCGATATATTAAAAATGTTTTTGTTGTATTTTTTAAATAATGTTAAATAAATTTCAGTTGAGTATTAGAACCCATATTATCTTAAAATTCTTTTTAGTTTAAAGATAAAAACATTTCTATTTTTAGTAAAATTTTTTAAAGTTACTCATAATTAACAAGATTACCTTAATATATTTGTGATAAATATTTGTGGTATATTCTTGCTAAAATCTCATCTGAATATTTGGTCGACATGAAAGTGTAATAAAATGTAATAATGGCATTACAGCACTTAATTAATTCTCGTTTCAAAGTTTTATCATAAATAAATTCTTTTCTCTTTTTGGTGTTGTCGCTTGTCTTAGAACTAAATTTCTCTTTTCTAATTGATAACTTTTTTAAACACTTAAACAAAGATTTATTTTAATTTTTTAGTTTTTTCGTTGACTAACTTATTTAGTTTTACATTTGCGTTTCAAAAACCATAATAATTTCTATTACCTTTGAAAAAAACTTACTTTTTTGTAGACTTAATGGAGTTAATGATATTTAACCAGTATTTTTATGAATAAAAGTTTTTAGTTCAATCGCTTTATATTTTTAATTTTCTATAAGTGTATGTCTCAGAACATACTAAATTTTTTGATATTTCCTAACTTTTTTTTGTAACCAATTTCTTATCATATTTAATAAATTTTTAATTATAATTTTTTAAATAGCTTTTTTCATACTTATCTACAAGATTATTATAATCTTGTGAAATAATAAATTACTATTCATAACATAATTAACTAATTTATTTTCTAGAAATTTTGAGTAAGTTTTCAATTTATTATAAATAGCGTTCCCCTTATTATTTCTTATAAACATATATTTCATATATTAGTAAAATAATGTAAAATTATAATGTTGTAATTATTAATTACAATATCCACGCTTTATAGGATTGGAGATACAATGCCTGAAGCAAACATAATTAGTAGAGAAGAAACATATATTATGGTAATTATAATATTGATGTTAATTCTAATTGCATTAGTAATTAGTATAACAGTACTATTAAATTCTCGTCGCCGTAAATATGTAATACAAAAAGCAAAAGACGAAGCTAAAGATATAAAATTAAAAATTATAGCAGAAGCAAAACATGAAGCATCACAACTAAAGTTTGAAGCAAAAAACAAACTTCATTTAAGAGAAAATGAATTGCTGTTTAAAGAGCAACAAATTGAAACCCAACATAATGAAATTTTATTAAAACTAGAAGACTTAAATAGTAATAAACAGTTTATTTTAGAAGAGAAAATTAATATTAATAATATTAGAAATGAATTACTATTAAAAGAAAAAAAACTAGTTTCATTACTTGAAAAAGTAAGTGGTTTTACAAAAGAAGATGCTAAAAATGAACTATTAAATTTTGTTGAAGAAAATTATTTTTTAGAATTGTCAGAAAAAATAAAAGAAAAACAAGAAATGATTAGATTCAAATCTAAAGAAGTTGCAACTAAAATACTTGTTGATGCAATGCAAAAATGTAATATAGAAGTTACATCAGACAAAAATACAACAATCTTTGAATTAGAAGATGATAGTTGAAAAGGTAAAATAATTGGTAAAGAAGGAAGAAATATAAAAACATTTCAATTGTATTGTGGTGTAGATATTATAGTTGATGAAACACCTAATAGAATTGTAATTTCATCTTTTAACCCTATTAGAAGAGAAATCGCCTATATGTCACTAAAACAACTTATAAAAATTGGTAGAATACAGCCAGCATCAATTGAAGAACAAATAATTATTCAATCAGAAAAACTTGAAAAGAACTTTGATGAAACTGGTTTTAAAGTTGTAGAGGATTTAAATCTTATTAATAAATTTCCAAATGAAATAATAAAATTACTTGGTAAATTAAAGTATAGACAAAGTTATGGTCAAAATGTATTGCAACATTCAATTGAAGTTGCTAGAATTTCAAAAGAGATAGCAAGCAAATTAGACTTAAATAAGGAGACTGCACTTATAGCTGGATTACTTCATGATATTGGTAAAGCTGTGGATTTTGAAGAAGAAGGAAGCCATGTTAGTTTAGGTGTAGAAATTTTAAAAAAATATAATATGAATAATATTATAATTAATGCACTTCACTCTCATCATGATGATGTTGAAAAAGAATCAGTATATGCAGAAATTGTAGCAATTGCTGATGGTATAAGCGCAGCGAGACCAGGGGCAAGAAATAATGATGCAAAAGATTATTTTATCAGAATGGATGAATTAGAAAAAGTATGCTTATCTGAACAAGGTGTTTCAAAAGCATATGTTCTTCAATCAGGTAGACAAATAAGGGTAATAGTTAATCCTAATTTAGTTGATGATTATCATTTAAAAAAATTAATTATTAATTTAAAAGATAAGATTAATAAAATTAATAAAACTCCTGGTGAAATAACCTTAACTATTATAAGAGAGAAAAGAGAGTCATTAAAAATCTAGTAAAATATGTATGTTATAATTTTAAAGTAGGAGAATAATATGGGATTTGGAGATTTTTTAGCCAATAGAATGAAAAAGTCGATTGAAAAAAATTTAAAAAAATCGACTCTTAATGAAGAAAATATTAAAGATGTACTTCGTGAAATAAGATTAGCATTTCTTGAAGCTGACGTAAATGTTGATGTAGTTAAAACTTTAATTAAAAACATTGAAGAAAAAGCAGTAGGTCAATATATAGAACAAGGTGTTAGAGCTGACCAACAAATGGTTAAACTTGTTCATGATGAACTTGTTGAAATACTTGGAAAAGTAAATAAACCAATTGAAATCAATAAAAAACCTTCAGTAATTATGATGGTTGGATTACAAGGTGCTGGTAAAACAACAACAGCTGGGAAGTTGTCTAACTTAATATCAAAAAAACATAAAAAAAGAACATTATTAGTTGCTTTAGATATATATAGACCAGGTGCTATTGATCAACTTGTTGAGTTAGGAGAAAAAAATGGTCTTGAAGTTTTTGAAAAAGGTAAACAAGACCCTGTTAAAACTGCAAAACAAGCATTAGATTATGCTGATAAAAATGATTTTGATGTTATTATATTAGATACTGCTGGTAGACTACAAATTGATAAACAATTAATGAAAGAATTAAATAATATAAGAAAAGAGGTTTCACCTACTGAAATTATATTAACTGTTGATGGTATGACAGGACAAGATATAATTAATGTTACCCAAGAGTTTGATAAACTATTAAAATTATCTGGTGTTATAGTTACTAAATTAGATGGTGATGCTAGAGGTGGTGCTACTCTTTCAATTAGTCACATAACAAAGTTACCTATTAAATTTATAGGTGAAGGTGAAGGTATTTCTGCATTGGCAGAATTTCACCCTAAAAGGATGGCAGACAGAATCCTTGGTATGGGTGATGTAGAAACATTATTCGAAAAAGCAGCTGATGTTGTTGATCAAAGAACCATGGAAAAAACCATGAAAAGAATGTTTGCTGGTCAATTTGATTTAGAAGATTTAAGAAACCAATTAGAGCAAGTTGCAAAAATGGGTAATATTGGCGGAATAATGAAAATGATGCCTGGTATGAATGGCAAAGTATCAGAACAACAAGTTAATCAAGCACAAGAGAGATTAATTGTTGCAAAAATACTTATGAATTCAATGACCTTAAAAGAAAGACGTGAACCAAGAGTATTAAAAGCTATAACCAGAAAGCAAAGAATTTTAAAAGGTTCTGGTCGTAGTGAAAAGGAATATAATGATTTACTTAATCAGTTTGATAAAGGTAAAAAACAAGTATTAGAAATGGCTAAACAATTAAAATCAGGAAAAATGCCTAATTTTGGTGGTGGATTTAATAAATTTAGATAAAGACAATCAAGTCTTTATTTTTTTAAAAAAAAAATTAAAATATATTTAATGGAGGTTATTATGGATAAATTAATTGTTATAACAGGCGCATCAAGTGGTATAGGAAAAGAACTAGCAATTCAGTTAAATAAAAAAGGATATAAGCTTTTACTTTTGGCTAGGAGAGTAAACTTAATTGAAGACCTAGGTTTAGATAATTGTATGTGTAAAAGTGTTGATGTAAAAAACCTTAAAGATTTTAAAAATGCAATAATAGAAGCAGAATCATTTTTCAATTTAAAAGTTGATTTATTAGTTAATAATGCTGGTATAATGCCACTTGATAAAATATACAACCTTGATATTGAAACCCAACACGAAATGATTGATATAAATATTAAAGGTGTTTTAAATGGCATGAATTGTGTTATTAATGACATGAAAAATAGAAAAACTGGTACTATAATAAATATTAGTTCAGTCGCAGGTAGATGGACAAGTGAAAATAGAGCAATCTACAATGGAACAAAATTTGCAGTTCATGCAATTAGTGAACAGTCACGCCGTGAATTAGCTCAATTTAATGTAAGAGTACTTACAATTGCACCAGCTATTGTAGATACTAATTTATTATCTACAACTAAAAACAAAGAAGTTCTTGAAAATTATATTGAAATTAAAAAGAAATATAATAATGGTTTAACATCAGAACATGTAGCAAAAATTATAATTTATGCATATGAATTACCACAAGAGGTTTCTTTAAAAGAAATCGTATTAAGTTCAACTAGTCAACCAATATAAAAAAAATAATCATTAAATGATTATTTTTTTGTTTCTAATTTTTGCACTTCTTTTTCTTTTTGAGCAATAGCTTCTAATCTTCTGTTGGCATCTTCTATGGCTTTTCTTGTCATTTCCATTTCAACTCTTCTTTTTTCTTTTTCAATTACTTTTTTTCATATTCCTGTTTTCATTGAATCAGACATTAATAAAATTACAATTATTGAAATATTGAAAACTTCATCTATAACTTTAGATACAAATTTTTTATCTTTTGTAGTCATTGAATCAGACTTGATAGTTTCTAATGCATAAACGTCTTTATAATAAATTTCTGAAAATGTTTGACCAAATCTTTGGTTTACAATTGTTTTACCTTCATAAACAAATGCTAATAAGTTTTTAAATAGAATCAATTTTTGTTCTAATTCATGAGGTGCACAAGCTCTAAACTGACCTATGATATTATTAAGTCTATCATCTTGAAATTGATCTACTAAATCTTCAATTAAAACCCTTGTTTCTTGACTTACTAATTTAAAAATTGGTTTTTGATTTGCTGTTTCAGTTTCAATAAATCTATAATTCATAGCATTTATGTATTTTCTAATTCTTAAAGGTAAGATATACATATCATATGCAATATATTCTGAATATCTTCATTTTCTATCAATAATTTGAAGTAAAATGTTATAAACCATTTCTAAAACTGTAAGATTTAATGTTCTATCATTTAATTTAAATTCTAACTTATTTAACCTCATTATTTGAAAATATTCATAACCATAGTATTCCATTGACAACATATTAAAATATGTTTGAATTGTGGTATTATTCATAATAGCTGAATAAGAAAATTGAATATCTGGAACTAAAGCGTCAATAATATTTTCAAATTGTGGTCTATAGTCAAGAATTGATTGAAAGTGTTTTTTCTCTGCTGCCATCTCTTCTGTCTCCCAAAATCTTTTAAATATTTTACCATATTATTCATTTGTTTTTATATAGTTTTAGATAATAAATAAGGAGAAACATGCCAATAAAATTGATATATTTTAACAAAACTAGTAAAGAATATGAAATAATTAATGATTTTTATTTAAAAAAAATAAAATTATTTGACCAAATTGATTTAATTGAAATTAAAGAATTAGATTTTGGAAATATAAAAGATAATATGAATAAAAATGAATATAATATTAGTGAACGTATATCTAAATTAAAAGACTACGATATATATTTGCTAGATATATCATCAAAACAAGTTGATTCACTAAACTTTGCTGAAATTATAAGAAATAATTTTTCATTAAAAAGTGGGAAATTATGTTTCATAATCGGACCAAGTGATGGTTTTAGTGATAATTTTAAGAAAAACTACAAAAATAAGATTAGTTTTGGTAAAATTACACTTGCTCATCAATTGATTAGAGTTGTTTTATTAGAACAAATTTATAGAGCATTTAAAATAATTAATAATCAAAAATATCATAAATAGAGGTATGTATGAATAAAGAAAAAGCAAGTTTTAATTGATTCCCTGGTCATATGAATAAAACAATTAAAGACATTGAAGCTACTTTACCAATAATTGATCTAGTTATCGAAATTGTAGATGTAAGGGCACCGTATTCTTCACAAAATCCACTGTTAAAAAAATTATTAGCTAAAAAAACTAAATTATTAGTTTTTACAAAATGTGATATAGCCGACAAGGGAGTCACAAATTTATGAAATGATTATTATAAACAAACAAATACTCCTACTTATTTTATTAAGAATAAAAACTCTGACATAGTCAAAGATATAATAAAAAAAATTAATGAAATAACAATTGAAACTCAATTAAAACAAAAAAATAAAGGAATTGAAAACCCTCAATTAAATGTTATGGTAGTTGGAATTCCAAATGTTGGAAAATCAACTTTTATAACCAAATTAGCTAAAGGCAAAACTGCAAAAGTCGGAAATAAACCAGGTTTAACTAGAGGGCTTCAAAGATTCAATCTAACTAATAACATTAACATTATTGATACCCCAGGTTTATTGCCTTCAAAGTTTGAAAATGAAACTGTGGCTTGTAATTGTGTTGCAATAAACTCTGTTAAATTAGATCTTGTTCCTAAGGAAAGATTTGCAACTAAAATTATGAGGTATATTTATAATAGTTATCCTTCATTAATTGAAAATAAATATAACATTAAAAATATTGCTTTAAGACCAATAAATTATGATGATACATATAAAATCTTTGAACAAATAGCTATAAAAAATAATTACCTTATTGTAGACGATATATATGACATTGACAGAGCAATTATTTGATTTATTAATGATGTAATTGGTTGTAAACTAGGAGAACTATCTTTTGAAAAACCAATAGAAGTCGTTGAAATAAATTCTTTAACACTGGATGACATAGATATTGATAAAACTACTGAAAGTGACTTAACTGTTGAATGATAAATAACTCTAGATTTTTATTTGATAAAAATATAAAAGAAATAAATAATGTAGAATTAATATCTGGAAGTGATGAGGTAGGGCGTGGCGCAATGGCTGGTCCAATTGTTGTGGCATCAGTCATATTAAAACCTAATTATTTTAATCCATTAATAAAAGATTCAAAATTATTAAATGAAAAACAAAGAGAATCTTTATATGAAGAAATTATAAATAATTGTATAACTTTTGCAATATGTGAGTATAATGAAAAGGTTGTAGATGAATTAAATCCTAAAAAAACTAGTCAATTAGGAATGGTTGATTCAATTAAAAAACTTAGAGTTAAACCTGAATTATGTCTAATTGATGGTGAAGATATTTATATTGAAAATTATAAATTTTTAAAAATAATTAAAGGAGATAATTTAAGTTTATCTATTGCATGTGCAAGTATAATTGCAAAAGTTTATAGAGATAGAATTATGAATATGTATCATACTTCATTTCCAAATTATAATTTTATAAAAAATAAAGGTTATTGTACAAAAAAACATATTGAAGCATTACAAAGTTATGGGATTTTAGATATTCATAGATTATCTTATAAACCTGTGTATCTTGTTAAGGAGAAACTAATGAATTTTAATAAACAAAATGAACTATATAAAGAATGAATGAACTCAAAAACAATTTCTGAAGAATTAAAAAATCAATTAATTAATTATAATAATGAACAATTAAAAGTAGCTTTTGAAAATAAATTAGAATTTGGAACTGCTGGAGTTAGAGGTATATTAGGTGCAGGACCAGGACATTTTAATGAATACACAATAAAAGAAGTTACAATCGGTTATGCAAGATATTTATTAAAAAAATATCCTCAGGATTTATCAAGAGGAGTAGTAATTGGTCATGATAATAGAAAGTTTTCAAAAGAGTTCGCAAAATTAGTTGCTGAAATTTTAACTAGTTTTTCAATTAAAGCATACTTATTTGAAAATAATGAAATGAAACCAACTCCTGTTGTATCTTTTGCAACAAGAAAATTAAATGCAATAGGTGGTATTGTAATTACTGCTAGCCATAATCCAGCTGAGTATAATGGATATAAAATATATGATGAAAACGGATGTCAGTTAATTGATTCTGATACTTTGATTATTTCAAAATACATTAGTGACATTGAAAATATTTTAGATTGAAATTATAAAGTTGATTTAGAACTTATATATACAGTTGATAAATCTATTTTAAATGAATACTGTCTAATGATTAACAATTTACAATTTTATAAAGAACAAGATAGAAATAATTTTAAAATAATTTACTCTGCTGTAAACGGAACTGGTTCTGAATTTAGTCCAAAATTATTAAGAGAAAATGGTTATGAGGTTATCGAAGTAGAAGAACACTCATTTGAAGACTCTACTTTTAAAAATGTTGGAAACCCAAATCCTGAATTTGAACCAGCATGAAAATATCCTTATAAGTATGCAGAAAAAAATAAAGATGCAAGTTTAATAATTATTCAAGATCCTGATGCTGATAGAATTGGTATAGCTGTAAATCATAATGGTAATTGAGTTAGAATAGATGGAAATCAAACAGGTCCCATTTTAATTGAATGAAAATTAAGTCAAATGAAATTAAGTAATACAATGCCTAAAAACCCTGCATTATATTCTAGTTTTGTAACAAGTGATTTAGGAGATAGAATTGCCAGTGAAGGTTATGATGTTAAAATCGTTAAAACATTAACAGGATTTAAATGAATGGGTTCTGAAATTTTAAAAGAAAAAGAAAGAGATTTAAACTTTGTTTTTGCTTATGAAGAAAGCTATGGTTATGTAATTGATTCTTCAACAAGAGATAAGGATGGTATTCAAGCTGCGATGATGTTAACTGAGGCAGCATGATATTACAAAAACAAATATAATAAAACTTTAATTGACGTATTAAATGATCTATATGAAAAATATGGTTATTATTACACACATACAATAAACCTAAATTTTAGTATTACAGAAATTAAATCAAAAGTAGAACCTCTGATGAAAAAACTGAGATATGACAATATTGAAAAAATAGGGGATCTTGATGTTATGTTTGTTGAAGATTATTTAAATGGTCTTTATAATATGCCAGGACAAAACTTATTGAAATTTTACTTTACAGATAAAAGTTGATTTGCTGTAAGACCAAGTGGTACTGAACCAAAAATTAAACTATATTTTGTATGTGTAGATTCTTCATTAGACAATGCTAAAAATAAATGTGAAAACTTAATACAAAACTTAAAAACAATTCTTTCTATTTAAATTTAGTTGTACTGAAAAACTTGGTATTCCAAGTTTTTTTAATATTTTTGAATTATTTTAATATTCTTATCGATATATTAAATGGGAGGTTAAAATAATGAATAATGTTACAATTTTAGGGCAATTGGAAGGAAACCCAGAATTAGTGTATAATTCCAAAGATGGAGACAAAAAGCTTTATAAATTAATAATAAGGGTTCCAAGAAATAATGCCTTGAGCACTTCAAAAGTTAAAGAAGATTTTATATGTGTTAAAATTTGAAATAATGTATTGGGTGATGAATTTGATTATTATGATAAATTAACAATTGGAGTTGAAGGGAAACTCGTATCTTTTACAAATCCTGATAATAAAAACTATGGTAATGATTTTATAGCTCATAAAGTATTTCAGTTTAATTAATGGATAATGTTTTATTATATTTTTCATTAAAGTATAATGGTGATTGAGACAAAATTTTTCAAGCATTAGAGAGCAAAGAAAAAATCGAGTTTTCAATTTTACAAGATGTTAAAAAGCAAATAAGATGCAATTTCATTACATTATTAAATCCATTATACCCATCAGAATTAAAAAATAGCTATAAACCACCATTTGTTTTATATTTTGTAGGAAATCTTGAATTATTATCAAATTACAATAAAACATTATCAATTTATGCTGATAATGAAACTAATGAAAAGTATGATCAAAGTATTAATTACATATTAGATTATGCGATAAATAATGACTATACAATAATTGTTTCTAGTGAAAGTGTAAATATTAAAAACATGTTTTTTAACAATTTAGAATCTAATAATAGGTTTATTTATTCTATAAAAGGAAGTATTAGTAATTTTTTTATAGATAATAGTCTTGATTATAATGATAAGTTCAAAAATACTTTATTTATAAGCACAATTTATAATGAAAATAGTGTAATTGTTGAAAATGACTCATTTTTTAACAATTTACAAGTAAATTTATCTAAATTTGCTTTATTTCTAAATTGTGTTAATACAAAAGAGTACATAAATTTATTTAATTATTATATTAATGAAGGTAAGGAGGTATTATCTATTCCAGAGATTGAATTATCCTCTGCTATAAATAATAATTTTCTAGATTTAGGTACTAAAATATTAAAATATTTTAAATAAGTGTAGATTTTAATTAAATTTGTTATATAATATTTTTGTCATAGAAATATGACGCTTGTAAGGTTAATACCTAATAAAATTAAATTAATCATTTTATTCCCGACACACAAATGATATATAAAATTTTAATGGAGAGATAAATTATTATCTCTCTTTTTTTATTTTGATTTTATGTAATATAATTAATTTGGTGATTATATGAAGGATAAAGAAATTTCTATAGGAAAACCAAAGACAATAAAAAAACAACGTAAAAAAGCAAAAACTTTTTTTGGTATTATTTTTAAATATTTAAAAAAGAGACCTATTTTTGCATTTTTTATAGTTTTGTTAACGTTATTATCATCAATAACTACAATTGTGGGGCCCAAAATAATTCAAAATATAATGTCAATTTTAATGGCTCAAAGTTCTATTGATTCATTAGGTGATAATCCAACTTCTGATGCAGTAAATCAAATGTTAGAAAAGTTATCAGCTAATGGTGTTCCTATACATGCAACACTATCAGATGGTGTATATACTTGTTATTCAAATTTTTTTGGTCTTAATTTTGGTTGGAAAGACTGAATATACTTACAGATAGTATTTTTTATATTATTAGCAATATTTACTTTTTTATCTAATTATTTAACAGGTTTATTGGGTAAAAATATTGAAATATCTTTAAGAAATAAAGCCTTAGAAAATTTAGTCAAGCAAGATATGAGTTATTATTCAGATAAAAAAATTGGTGAAATTTTAACAAAAATTGTTTCAGACACTCAAATAGTTGGTGAACAAGGACAAATTATTCCAGTTACTTTATTATCTGCAATATTCACATTCTTTGGTTCATTAATTATGATGGTTACAATTGATTTAAATCTAACACTAGTTGTTATTGTCACTATGGCAACTATTATGACTGTTATGTTTTCTACTTTTGGTATAGTAAAAAAACTTATGTTTAAAACAAGAGACTCTATTACAAATATAAATGGAGATGTAACAGATAGAATAGGCACAATAAATTTAATTAAAGCATCTGGGACAGAAGTTTATGAAACTGAAAGATTTAAGTTTTTACATAAGGATTATTTTAAAAAATCAAAAAGCCTTATAAAACTTCAATCAATAATTATTACTGTTATGGTTGCAGGTATAAGTTCAATACAAATGGTAATTGTAATTGCTGCAGCTTTACTTTATAACGGTAATGGTGCTCAATTATCAATAGTATTGTCTTCTTTCATAAGTGGTGTTGGTACCATGGTTGGACCATTAATGCAACTTGCGAGAGTTAACGCAGGTATGGTTCAAGCCTCTACTTCTTCTGCGAGAATTGATGCAATAATAAAAGCTCAACCAAGATTAAACCCTCATTACAATGAAGGTGAAGGTAAAATCATAACTTCTATTGATGGAGATATAATTTTTAAAGATATTGAATTTAGATACCCAGAAAAACCTAATAAAGTTGTGCTACCAGTATTTAATTTTGTCTTTGAAAAAGGTAAAAGTTATGCTTTTGTTGGTGAAACCGGAGCAGGTAAGTCAACAATTGCAAAATTATTATTAAGATTCTATGACCCATATAAAGGTGAAATATTAATTAATAATGGAATAAATTTAAAAGATGTTCAATTGGCTAGTTATTTAAAACACGTTGGTTATGTTGAACAAGAACCACAAATTTTATTTGGTACAGTTGCTGATAATATAAGATATGGTAAATTTGATGCAACAGATGATGAAATTATTGATGCTGCTAAAAAAGCAGAATTAGATAATATTGTAAAATCTTGACCAGATGGATATGACACTATTTTAGGAGAAAGAGGGTTTATATTAAGCGGTGGTCAAAAACAAAGATTAGTAATAGCAAGAATGTTTTTAAAAGATCCAAAATTACTTGTATTGGATGAAGCTACAAGTGCTTTGGATAATATTATTGAAAAGGAAATTCAAACAAAATTAGAAGCATTGATGGATGGAAGAACAACTGTTACAATTGCTCACAGATTAAGTACAATAAAAAATGCAGATAAAATAATTGTTCTTGGACGTGATCAAGGAATTGTCCAAGTTGGTACATTTGATGAACTTAAAAAAATACCAGGTCATTTCAAAAATCTTTATGAAGCTGGTCTAATGGATTAATAAAAGCATAGTGCTTTTATTTTTTTATTTTTGTTATAATAAATTAATGAAAAAGCAAGTAAATATAATTGGGGCAGGATTGGCAGGTTGTGAAGCTGCCTGACAGTTAGCCAAAAAGGGCATAAGTGTTAAATTATTTGAAATGAAGGGAATCAAAAAAAATCCAGTTCAAAAACTTAATACATTTGCTGAATTAGTTTGTTCAAATTCATTGAGATCAAATGATAATAAAAATGCTATAGGAACATTAAAAGAAGAAATGATGTTTTTTGATTCTTTGATAATCCAAAGTGCTATTAAAACATCTATACCTGGAGGGCAAAGTTTAACAGTTGATAGAGAACAATTCTCTAAATGTGTAACTGAAACATTAATTAAAAACCCATTAATTAATTATTATGAAAAAGAGTTTTTAGACTTTAATGACAATGAAGTTACTATAATTGCGTCAGGTCCATTAACAAGTATTGGACTTCAAAATAAAATATCTAAACTAGTTGGTAAGGATTATTTTTATTTTTTTGATGCAGTTGCTCCAATTGTTAAATTTGAATCTATAAATATGGATATTTGTTTTAAAAAAAATCGATATGATAAAGGAGAAAGCAAAGATTATATAAATTGTCCTATGAATGAAATTGAGTATAAAAATTTTTATGATGAACTCATAAAGGCTGAAACTATTGATTTACATCTTTCAGATGAAACAAATCTTAAGTTTTTTGAAGGTTGTATGCCAGTTGAAGCAATGGCTAAAAGAGGTTATAAAACGTTGACTTACGGACCTTTAAAACCAGCTGGTTTAAGAAATGATGACGGAACCAATAATTTTGCAGTTGTTCAGTTAAGACAAGATAATGCAAAAGATTCCTTATACAATATAGTTGGTTTTCAAACAAATCTTAAATTTGCAGAACAAAAAAGAGTATTCAGAATGATTCCTGGTTTAGAAAATGCAGAATTCATTAGATATGGTGTAATGCACAAAAATAATTTTATAAATTCACCAATTCTTCTTAATAGTTATAACCAGTTAAAATCGAATAATAACTTATTTTTTGCTGGACAAATTACTGGAGTTGAAGGTTATGTTGAGTCTGCTTCATCGGGTTTAATTGCAGCTATAAATGTTTATAGATATATTAATAATCTTGATTTAATTAGCTTTCCTAAGACTACTGTTATGGGTTCTTTACAAAATTATATTATAAGTACAGACAGTGATAATTTTCAACCAATGAAGGCTAATTGGGGTATTGTAGAAGATTTAAAAATCGAACAAAAACTGAAAAAAGAACAAAAAAAAGAACTATACTATAATAGAGCAATAAAAGATTTGAAAGAATTTATAGATAAATATGATCTTATTTAAGAGGTAATATGAAAGAATTTTATAAGCAAAGTATTTTTTGATATGGGCTACATAAAGTTGCTGATGAAAATGCTGAACTAAAATACTATATAACTACACAAAAAGAGTTACTTAGATATTTATATCCAATAACTTTTGTTGGGATTGTACAATATTTTTTATTTAAAAATATTATAAGTAATGAATTAGAATCTTCTCATCACAATATAGTTACTAATTATATAATTGAAAACTATGATGAATTATACAAAATTAAATATAGATATGTAAATGATAAACCTAAAAAACTATTTTTTAAAAATGAAGAAGAAGTTGACCAAGCAAAATTATTGATTTCAAATTTATTAATACCTTATATAAATGAATATTGTTTTAAAACTTATGAACAATGAAAATCTACATATAAATCTTATATAAGAGAATCATTGTCTATTTTTGAGTACGATATAAATCATAAATCTGATGATAACTCTCTTAAAACTAGCCTTCCTTATCCTTTTATACTTACATTAAATTTAATAAAAAGCTATGATACAAAAGGACTTTATCAAAGAGTATATAAGTGTTATCAAAAAGAGTTATTATTAAGAAAATACAGAACAGGTAGAGAATGAAAACCAAAAGAATTAGAATACTTAACTGAAACATATGAATTAATTCAAAACGAAGAAGAGTGAGCAATATTTTTATCTAACTTTTCATCTTCTAAGTGAGATTTATTTACAACGCGTGAAAGATATAAAGCATTATTACAGTTAACAAAATTAACAACAATATTAATGAAAGACGAAATTACAGCAGTAACAATGTTAGATGATGGTGAAGAACTTTATAGTTTATTAGAAGATTATTTACCTTTATTTTTAAGTTCTGATAAATTCATTGATAAAAATAATAAATTAAAACTTGAATTAAGAAAGTCTACAAAAAAAATCTTATCCCCATTTAATTTTCAACATATAAATCCTGACTTACTTGAACCTTATATAAAATCAAAAGGTGATAGATTTATTGATTATAATGAAGAAATGCTAAAGGATTGTATAGAAATTACAAAATATACTTTTTCTAAACTAAGATCTTTACTATTATCTCATGAGTATTTACCGCAAGTAATTGACAACAAAATTGCTATCAAAAAAAAGCTTTTTGTAAATGTATTGAACTTGTTTGAGGAAGTTAAAGAAAATAAATTTAAACAAAAAGTTAATGTGGAAAATATTACTGAAAATGATTTTATGTTAACAGAAGAAGAAATTGTTGATATAACTAAAAGAGAGTTTAAAAGTCTTAATGACTTTACTGATAATACTACTTTACTAAGAATAGGTAGGGTAATTAATATAATGTTAGGTATTGAACCAAAGACACCAAAAATTGTAAATTATGATTTATATGAGTTATTTAAAATAGTAATTATTATTTTTGGACCGCACCCTTTAGACCATACAGTTCAGAATAAAGAAACTATCGATAATTTATATGAAAAATTTGTTAGTTTATTAGAGTATTATGAAAATGAATTAGAAGGACACATCAAAGAATATTTTGTTCAGTTTTTAGAACTTCCTTCTAAACTAAAAAATTGAGTTGTTAAATACGAATAGTTATTTAATACAAATTCGTTATTTCAATCATATTAATACTTAAATTCTGCTTTAACTTTTTTTAAAACCGAAAAAACTTATCTGTTTTTGACTTAAACATTTAAGTGTTAATATAATAAAGAATTTGTGAAAGGTATTTATTATGAGAAATTTAATAAATGAACTAGGAAATTTCAGCATCGATTCAGTAAAATATGATAATGAAATGAGTAAATCAGAAAAAGTTTGTTCATCAAAAACTTATATAATGGCATCAATTTATGAAACGTCATTACAATCTGGAAATATATTGCTAAATACAAGGAAATTTATAATATCTCTTTATTCATATATTCTAACTTTAACTGTTTTATATGCAATATTTGGATCAATAGTTGTGTGATTAGAAATGGAAAAATTCTAAAATGTGATATTATATTTCTTTAGGTATTATTCCTATTATATCTTTAGGTTATTTTGGATATATAATTTTTAGATACATTTTTTGAAGAAATATTACTTCTGTTAAAAAAATTTTTAATCAAGAATCACTGACAACAACTTTTCCAATTTACTTAAAAAATGAAAAATGAAAAATATATACTTCTTATATATGCTTTATTATTTTTAGTACATTAATTTTCATTGGGTTTTGTTTTATACTTTCACAAACTGATGATGGTTATTTACAATATATGCTAACTAATTCTATTATTTATATACTTTCAATTTTATCTATATTATATTTTATTTATATAAGCTCTAAATCATTAAAATTAATCAATTTTTCAAATTATACTGAAGTAAAAGAATTTATAAATAATCAATTTATAAATCCTAAAAATTTTGAAGTTAGATCATATGATTTAGATTTATTATATTTTGATAAATATATAAATTATTTAGATTTGGCTAAAAAAAGATATATAAATAAAATTAGTTCTTCATTAAGTTATGAAAAATTATACAAGTTATTTTTAAAATATATTAGAGCTTGTTCGTGAGTTTTAAACCAAGCTTTATCAAAGCAATTTGTTGAGTTAAATATTGAAATTAAAACAATACTTAAAAATACACCAGAAATTATTTTTGAAAATTTTTGGATTATTGCTTATAACGTTTTTAAAAAAAACAATGTACAGTAAGACTTAAATAAAAACAAAAAAATATAACTAAAGTAAAAATAATAAGCAAAAAAAAATTGAACTTTAAAAAACCAAATATTTATAAATAGTTGGTTTTTTTATTAAATGTATTATATTTTAATAGTTTTTAGTTTATTCAATCGATTAATAAGTTTCTTAGAATTTTTATGTGAATTTTATATTATTGAATCTAAATATAAAAGATTTAAAAAAAAATAAAATTATTCATCTTTTTTTAAGTTCATTAAGTTTAAAATCTATTATATAAATATAATGTATATTAATGTTATACATAGATTCCTTTTTACTATAAATTGAATTAAATTTAAAAAAAAATAAATAATATAGAAAATATAAATATTTTTTGCTATTATTTACTTGTATGCCCACGTAGCTCAGTAGGATAGAGCATGCGCCTTCTAAGCGTAGGGTCAGAAGTTCGAATCTTCTCGTGGGCGCCATTATAGAAATAAAATAATAAACGCATATTGCGTTTTTTTATAAAAAAATAATATAAAGAGTCAAGTAAAAGTACTTGACTCTTTTTATTTAAACATATATTATAATAAAGGTTTAATTTAAAGGAGGAATTTATGGTTAAATTAAGATTAAAAAGAGCTGGTAAAAAAAGAGCTGCTTTTTATAGAATTGTGGCTTCAGATTCACGAGTAAAACGTGATGGTGAATACATCGAGCTAGTTGGTACATACAACCCTATAAATGGTGAAGTAAATTTACAAAATGAATTAGCTTTAAAATGATTAAAAGATGGTGCACAACCAACAGATACAGTTAGAAACATTCTTTCTAAAAATGGTATTTTAAAACAACTTCATGAGTTTAAATTGAGTACTAAATCAAGCAAAGAATCAAAACCTAAAAAAGCAAAAGCTGCTGCTCCAAAAAAAACAGTAGCTAAAAAAACAACTAAATCTACTGAAAGTTCTGCTGAAAAAGAAGTAAAACCTAAAAAAACAGTAGCTAAAAAAACAACTACAACTAAAGAAGATAAATAATGTTGAGTATTGATCAATTGACAATAAAGCTAAGTAAAATTTTTAATGAATTATTGCCAAAGGATTTAAAGTATGTATTTAAATTTCAATATGAAGATGATAATAGTATAAATTTTTTAATTGTTACTTATGATAACTTTGCAACTCTTTTTAAAAACAAAGATAAAAGAGGTATTATAAACTATTTAGTGCCGATATTAAACTCTAGTATATCTCTTCTAAATAAGAAAATTCAAATCGACATTGAAGTATGTGAAAATTATGGAAAATAAACTTAAAAAAATTGGCAACATAACTTCAACATTTGGTATAAAGGGTTGGTTAAAGTTCAATATAGTTAAGGATTTAGAATTATCTCTTGATATAGTTGATGAAGTATTTTTTTTAAAAAATGGAGAATTCTTTGAACCATTTAAAGTAATGGATTATAGAATAAAAAATAATAACTTTATTATAAGTTTTGAAAATATTAATAATATTGATATTGCATCTAAAATGATAAATAAAGAAGTTTTTATAAAAAAAGAATCATTAGTTTTTATTGAAAAATTAAATTATTTAAATTACAATGTTAGTTACTTAAATGTTGCTTATGAAATAGTGGATTGTATTAACAATGGATTTTATTGAATTGTTAAAATTAACTTTAATAAAAACAATATATGAATACCATTAGTTGACGAGTACATTATTGATATAAATGATAAAGATAAAGTCATTTATGTTAAAAATATTGAAAGGTTAGATGTATAATGAAATTTACTATTATAACATTATTTCCTAATCTAATTCAGACAAATATAAATGAATCAATTGTAAAAAGAGCAGTTGAAAAAAAATTAATAGATGTTGAAATTTTAAACTTAAGAGATTTTTCTACTCTAAACAACCAACAAATCGATGATTATCAATATGGTGGTGGTGCAGGTATGGTTATTATGGTTGAGCCTGTAGTTAAAGCAATTGAAAGTTGTAAAACTAAAGATAGTTTAGTTCTTCTAACTTCACCTCAAGGAATTACCCTTAACCAATGCATTGCCAAAGAGTATAGCAAAAACTTCAAACATATAATAATAATTTGTGGTCATTATGAAGGTTTTGATGAAAGAGTATTGGATTATGTAGACTTTGAAATATCAATTGGAGATTACATATTAACTGGTGGGGAACTTCCTGCTTTAATATTAGTCGATTCAATTACAAGACTAATAAATGGTGTAATAAAAGAAGATTCTCATATAAATGATAGTTTTGAAAACAATTTGTTAGATCACCCTGTTTACACTAAACCTTTAGATTTTAGAGGTAAAAAAGTACCAGATGTATTAATAAGTGGTCATCATGCAAAAGTTAAAGACTACAGAAATAAACAAAGGTTAAAAAATACTTATAATAAAAGACCGGACCTAATTAATTATGATACTTTATCTATAGATGATATAAAATATTTAAAAGAACTAAAAGATTCGAAAGGAGAAAACTAATATGAATATGTTAACAAAAACTACAAAATCAATAGTTGATGAACAATTAAATAGTAACTTACCTAGGTTTACTTCAGGGGACACAATTAGAGTTAATGTTAAAATAAAAGAGGGAGAAAAATTCCGTATTCAAGCATTCGAGGGAGTAGTTATTAAAACACAAGGTAGTGGAATAACTTTCTCAGTTTGTGTAAGAAAAAACTCTAATGGTGTTTTTGTTGAAAGAACATTCCCAGTTCACTCACCAATAATTGATTCTATTGATGTTTTAAAAAGAGGTCGTGTTCGTAGAGCAAGAATATACTATATTCGTAAATTATCAGGTAAAGCTGCTAGAATTAAGGAAATTATTGTTTCTAAAGATAAAAAAAATGCTGCTGTGTCACAATCAAAAACTAGTAAAAAAGTAGTTAAACCAGTTGAACCAAAAGTTGAAAATAAACCTGAAACAAATGATTAATAAACAAACTCTTTAAAGGAGTTTTTTTAATTTATTAACATTATTTTTTAAAATAATTTCTTAAATGATAAAATTATAAATAATATTAAGTTTATTATAGGAGAATTATGGCAAATTATTATGAAGATGTTTCTAAAAAATTGAGCACATTAATCGATAATAATAATTTTGAAGCTGCTCTTAAAATTATTAATGAAGAATTGTTAGCTCCATACATCCCCGAAAAGTTTGAAAAGTACTTACAAACTTGAAATGATTACATTAATGAACATATGGAATTAAGTCAAAGAAAATTATTTTCATGAAGCTTAGAAAAAGTTGTTTATGTAATGAAAAATGAAAATGACCAACATTCACATCTTGTTGCTTTTGATTTTTTACGTGAGCTAAATGCAAGAAAAATAATAGATGATATTTCAGAATATTTGATAAATCCAATAAACTCAGATGAAAATAAAACATTTTTATTAATGATATTGATTGAACAAAAAATTGATAAAGAATTTGTTATAGTAAAAAATAATTATAAATTTGCAATAAATCCAATTAAGTTTAACGTCAAAGAATCTCAATTATTTTTAAAAAATATTGAAAAAAACATAGAAAACTTACTATATCATTATGATCCTTCTTTATTTAATATTTCTTTAAATATTTTAAATTCATACTATTATTTTAAATTTCCAAGTTTTTCATCGATGCACTTAAGTTTAAATGATTTAACAATTGCAATTATTTTAAAGACTTTTAATGCTATGGGAATATCACCTGATCCAATAATTATAAATTCAATTTCATTTGATCATACCAATGTAATGCTAATTTTAAGAGAATTAGATGATATGATTTAATTATGATTAAAAAGGATAAATTTTTTGAAGATGATTTCATCATATTTAATGACTATGATAATATTATGATTCAAGCATTTAATATTGGATGTTCTTTATGTGGTATTGAAACAATTGAATATGCATATAAAGATATACCTCAACCAATTGGCAATAAGGTTAAAGAAATACATGACAATAATCCTAATGTTAGTGATGTTGAAATTGAAGAGTTATTAAAAGATTTAATTGATGATTGACAAAACTATGATGATAAAAATGCATCTGAAGGTATACCAACTTTTTTATGTTCAGAATGTTATTTTCAATTGTTAAAAAACGAGATATCTGTTTCTAAAACAGAATAAAGGTAGAAATAGTGGTAGTATATGAAATTTGTAGATTTAGCGTTTTTTAATATTAAAGCTGGTAAAGGCGGTGACGGAGCCGTATCTTTTAGAAAAGAACTATACGTTCCAAATGGTGGGCCTAACGGTGGAGACGGTGGAGACGGTGGAGACGTCATTTTTATTTCAGATGAAGGTAAGACTTCATTACTTGATTTAAAGTTACAAAAATTTTACTATGCAGAAGATGGTCACAAAGGTGATATAAAAAATATGCATGGTAAAAACGGCAAGGACATAATAATTAAAGTTCCTGTAGGTACAGTTCTTTATAATTCAGAAAATAATGAATTATTAGCAGATTTTTTACAACATAATCAAAAAGAAGTTATTGCTAAAGGTGGTAAAGGTGGAAGAGGAAATGCAAGGTTTGCAAACTCACGTAACAGAGCACCAACAAATTTTGAGGCAGGAGATCTAGGCCAAGTTTTTAATATTAAAGCAGAATTAAAAGTTCTAGCAGATGTTGGATTTGTTGGATTACCTAATGCAGGTAAATCTACAATGTTAAGAGCAATATCTAATTCTCGACCAACAATTGCAGATTATCCCTTTACTACTTTGAATCCCCAATTAGGTTTGTGTATTGATAAAAAAAACAGAACCTTTGTAGTTGCAGATTTACCTGGTTTAATAGAAGGAGCAAGTCAAGGTAAAGGTTTAGGTTTTGACTTTCTAAGGCACATAGAAAGATGTAAAATTATATGTCATATAATTGATATGTCAGGTAATTATGGCATGGAAGATGTTATTAATAATTATGAGCTAATTAGAAACGAATTAAAAACTTATAATTTAGAACTTGAAAATAGATTGGAAATAATAATAGCAAATAAAATGGACTTAGAAGAAGCACAAATTAATCTAATTTATTTTAAAGAAAAATATAAAGATAAATTAATAATTGAGACCTCAGGTTTGAAAAAAGAAAATATAGATAATTTATTAATATTAATTGGTGATACACTTGAAAAAAACAACCTTCTAGGTAAGGATAAATTTGTTGGAATTAAAAAAACAAACGACTTTAAGTTATATAAATTTGAAGGTCAACTAAACGATTTAAAAATTGAAAAAATATCAGAAAACAAATGAAATATTCTTGGAGAAGATGTTCATAAAATCTATTTAAAAACACCGATATCAACGTATGATAATATTCTCTTGTTTAATGAAAAATTAAAAAAATTAGGAGTTTATGATATGCTAAGAGAAAAAGGTGCCAAAAAAGGCGACCTTGTTAAGATTTTTGATATTGAATTAGAATGGATGGATTAGCTAATGAATGATAAAGAACTAAACAATTATTTAGATTATCTTGTTAATTGAATAAAAGAAGAAGTAATTAATGCAAATCAAAAAGGAGTTGTTGTTGGAATAAGTGGAGGTATTGATTCTGCTGTTGTTGCTGCAATTGCTCAAAGAGCATTCCCAAATAATACAACAGTAGTTTGGATGCCATGTGAGTCTAGTGATTTGGATGAAAGTTGTAAAAATGACTTGATAAAAGAGTTAAAATTTAATAATCTTGTTGAAGTTGATCTTTATAAATCTTTTCTAACATTTAAAAATGAACTTATTAATTCTGGTGTTGAACTATCAAAACTAGCACTTGCAAACTCTAAAGCAAGATTAAGAATGACAACACTTTATGCAATTGCACAATCAAACAACTATCTTGTATTAGGAACAGATAATTTATGTGAATGACATATTGGTTACTTTACTAAGTTTGGAGATGGTGGAGTAGATTTAGTACCTTTAATTCATATGTTAAAAAGAGATGTTAGAAATGCAGCTAAAATATTAGGAGTTCCTGAAAGTATTATTAATAGAGCACCAACTGCAAGTTTGTGAGAAAATCAAACCGATGAAAGCGAAATTGGATTTAGTTATGATTTAATTGATGATTACTTATCAAATAAAAACGTTGCAAATGAAGTTAAAAATAGAGTTGATTATTTACATAAAATTTCACATCATAAAAGAAATCTTGCTAAAAAACCTTTACATTATAAAGAACTAAAATAATTTTATAAATAAATTGATAAAAATAAATAATTTAATAGATAATTATATAAGTTAAGGAGATAAAAAAATGACAGAATCACAAGCACAAGCAATAAGTAACTACATTGATGAATTACCAGATGAAACTGCGGACAAAATGTTTGAAGAATTAGTTGCAGGTATGAGTTCATATTTTGCTATTCTAATATTCGGAGAAGAAATAGATAAACTTTATGATCCAATGATTAATGAAGGAAAAACTTTAGAAGAAATTTCTAGTGAAGTTAAAAAAATAACATTAGAAGGTGAAGAAATATACTCAAATTTAGTTGGTTCACTTCAAGAAGAAGGGGATGCAGAATTTTTTGCTGAAGATTGTGTGCAATCAATATCTTTTAATCCAGAATACCCAGAAGTAATTGTTAATAAACTTAAAGAGTTAGAGATAGAAGAAAGTGATTTCTCTGCAAATTTAATAATTAATTTCAGAGATCAATTTATAGACTTCTTTTTAAATGATATTGATATTGATGAATGAAAAAGCGATATCATTGATGCATTAGTTGCAAGCTGAAATTAAAACTATTTTATATAAATAAAATAGTTTTTTTATATTAAGGTTTATATTTCAACTTTTATGTATATAATATTAATGAAAAGTATACTTTAAATTTGTCCAGTGAGGCAAATAAGTAATGTCATTTTTTCTTTATTAGAGACATTATTTTGCCTATCATTTAGATAGGCTTTTTATTTGAGTACACTTTTAGAATAAGGAGAGAAAATGAATAAATTATCAGTTAACTTACCAGGGATAGAATTAAAAAATCCAATAATAATTGCATCAGGACCACTGATTCATGGTGAGTATTTTAATAGTGTTTATGATTTATCAGAATTAGGTGCAATTACAACTAAAACAGTTACTTATCTTCCAAAGGAAGGAAATAAAACACCTAGATTTGCATCCATTGAAGGTGGATACATTAATGCAGTTGGTCTAAAAAATATTGGCATAAAAAAGTTTGTTGAAACTAAAATTGAGTTGCTTGAAATGATGAATGTACCTGTCATAACAAGTATTGCAGGTAATTCTATTGAAGAATATGTTGAGATGGTTGAAATGCTTAATGACGCAAAAGTAATTAATGCAATTGAACTAAATGTATCTTGTCCTAATGTAAAAAAAGATAGTATAATTATGACTTCAAATTATGATTATTTAAATGAGTTAATCACAAATGTTAAAAAAGCATCGCATAAACCAATTTATGTAAAATTATCACCAACAGAACCTGATATCGTTCAAACAGCAAGAGTTTGTAAAGAAGCTGGAGCAGATGCATTAACAATGATAAATGGACTTAGTGGTATGAAAATAGATATTAAAACTATGAAACCTGTTTTATCAAATAAGTTTGGAGGAGTAAGTGGATCATTTCTAAAACCTTTAGCAATTAAATTAGTTTATCAAGTTTCAAGCGAAGTTGACATTCCTATAATTGGGGTTGGAGGAATCGCAAATGTTGAAGATGCTATTGAAATGTTGATGGCAGGTGCAACTGCTGTTGGTATTGCAAGTGCAAATATGTGAGATCCATTAGTTTGCTACAAAATTGCAACAAAATTAGAAGAAGAATTAAATAAACTAGGATTTAGCTCTGTTCAGGAGCTTATTAATAAAGTTAAGGAATCAAGAAAAAAATAAGATTTAAGTATAATGCATATAAAAATTTATTTTATAAAGATTAAAAAAACATATTTTTAAATTAAGAATATGTTTTTTTAATATAGTTAATTATTAATTTATTTCACATATTTTATATAATCTTGATAACCTTTATCTTCCATTTCTTCTAAAGGTATAAATCTTAAAGATGCTGAATTTATACAATATCTCAAACCACCTTCTTCAATAGGACCATCTGTGAATACATGCCCTAAGTGTATATTACTATTTTTTGTTCTAACCTCAGTTCTATGCATATTATGTGATAAATCTAACTTTTCTTTAACAACAACTTTTTCTATTGGTTTTGTGAAACTGGGTCATCCACAACCTGAATTATATTTGTTTGTTGATGCAAATAATGGTTCACCACTTAATATATCGACATATATTCCTTCTCTATGTTCATCTCAATATTTATTTTGAAAAGGTGGTTCAGTTGAATTGTTTAGTGCTACATCATATTCAATTTCTGTTAATTCATTAGGTGTTAATTTTTCTCATTTTTCTTTCATAATTACTCCTTTTTAAAGTTTAGGTTTAACTTATATATTTATTTATAAAATTATTTAAATTTTATGGTAATATAATAACAATTGTAAACTAACATTGCAATTAAGGGCTAAAAAAAGGTGATTATATGATTAACTTATTAGATTTTTCTTTTAAAGTTTTAGACTTTTCATTATCACTGTGAGTTGTATTATTAATTTTTTCTTTTATAGGAATTATTTGTTTAGTATCATATTTATATATACTATTTAAAAAAAATCGCAAATTTATTTATGAAAAAGAAGAAGTTAGTGCTGATGAATTTAAAAGATTAGAAAAGTTTGAAAACTTACGTAATGATTTTGAAATTGAAATCGCTAAGGTTAGAAAAACATATAAATCAAATTTAAAAAGAAAATAGAATAGTCAATAAAAAAGGGGCATTTTTATGGGCAAATGAATGGATTTTATAAAACCAAAAAGTCAAACAAATAATCAACAACCACAAAATGTTGGTAATTTTTCATTTCCTAATCATTCACCTCAAAATTATTATGGTCAGAATTTTCAACAAATTGATAATCAATCACAACAATATTCTTTAAACAATAACCCAAATCAAATTTCACAATATAATCAAAATCAACAAAATTATAATAATCAACAACAATTTAATCAGTACAATCCTTATATACAACCTCAAAATAATATACAACCCCAAAGTAATATACAACCTCAAAATAATTCTGAAAATATTCAATCTTATCAAGAAAACTTATTAAAAAATAGGACAAAATATAATGAAAATTATAATAAATTAAATCTAGAACAAAACTACAATCAATATCAAATGCAAAATAATCAATATTATAACCCCACAGTTAATCAAAATTACATTCCTAATAAATATGATAATAATTACAGATCTCAAAACCAATTTTTGAATAATTATAGACAAGACCGTTTAGATTTTGAAAATAACAACTATATAAATGATAATAACTATCAAAATTATTATCAAAATGATTTAAATTTACCTAGCAAGTATTTTGATCCATATAATAATTCATATTTACAAAATAATAATATGGATTATCAACAGCAATATAATAGACCTATTTATTTAGATAATTACAACAATTACAATGATCAAATGCAATATGGTTATGAAGAGTTCTCAAATATTAATCAATTTCATAATAATTATCAAAATATGAACTTTAATAATGTAAATTATGCACCATCAAGCTCAAACAATTATAATCCTTATAGAATTGATAACACATACAAAAAAAGATTAAAAGAAGCATCAATTATACCTAAAGAAATTGGGCGTGAAATTAAAAGCGAAAAGTTGAGAGTATTTTTATTATTTGTAGTTGGTTTAGTAGGAATTTTAACTACATCACTTATGTTGGCTGTATATTATAAAACTGATGATTCAATTTCTAAATTTATTGGATTAAAAAAAGAACAAGTAATGTATCCTTTCTTTTCAATACTTCTTTTAATTATTTCTGTAGGATTTTTCGGAATTAGTTTAACTGATTTCACTCTGTTATTTTCAAATGTAAAGAAATATGAGAGAGATTTATTAATGGGAAATGAGTCAATACCATATTTTATAACTAGAAATTATAAAGCATTAATTTCTAGATCCATTTATATAAATTGAATATGTTTTTCAACTTATATATTCGGTTCAATAGTGCTTGGAATTTTATACACATTGCAAACTCAAGCTGGCAAAACTGCATATGTATTATTTTGAACAATTGGAACTTTAAAAACATTAGAATCAGAAATTACTGTAAATATAATAGTTTTATTAGTAGCTTTATTGGTTCATGTAGTTAATATAATATCAACAAGAAATAGAAAAAATAATATTATCTCATATTATGGATATGAAATAATACCAGAACAAGAAATTAAAAATATTAAAAAAAGAGCTAATAAAATATGTATTATTATATTTTGTATAGTTATACTATTGCTTTTATTTGTAATTCTAATTCCTTGATTAATTATTAGAAGAAAAAAAGGACAGTCATTAAAACCATGAAAATTTGGTCAATAAAAAAAGATATTAAAAGTTTATATGTTCACATTCCATTTTGTGAACATATTTGCTTTTATTGTGACTTTGTAAAGGTCAAAAAACCTACAAAAAAAGAAGAGTTAATTTATGAATATTTAGATAAATTAGAACTAGAATTAAATTCTTATAATGATAAATTAGATTACATTCAGACAATTTATATTGGTGGTGGAACACCCAGTTGTTTAGATAATGAACAAACTATTAGAATGTGCAAAATACTTGATAAGTATACTAAGTATGTTTCAGAATACAGTATTGAATTAAATCCTGAATCAGTTACATATGACAAATTAAAAATTTATAAAAAACATAATATAAATAGATTAAGCATTGGTGTGCAAAGTTTTGATAATGAACTATTAAAAAAAATTGGTAGAGTACATGATAATTCTAAAGCAATTGAAGCATATAAAACTGCTCGTAAAGTTGGTTTTAATAATATAAGCATTGATTTAATGTATAATTTGTTTGATCAAAAACCCAACAATATCTACACAGATTTAGATTATATAAGCAATTTAAAACCAGACCATATTTCATGATATTCACTAATAATGAAGGAAAATTCAGTTTGAGGTAAAATGAAATTAAAAAAACCATCAAATGATGAAGATTTTGATAATATAGTAAACAATGGTCTTAAGGACTTGGATTATTCAAGGTATGAAATATCTAATTATTCTTTAACATCTAATAAAAAATCTATTCACAACTTATCATATTGGAACTGTGATTTATTTGCAGGAGTTGGTGTTGGAGCAAGTGGATTTGAATTTATTAATAATAATTTTTATTTAACAAATAACAAAGGAAATTATCTTAAATACAATAAAGAATATGAGTTAGTAAGTACTAGTGATTTATACTTTCAAATAATGATGATGGGTCTAAGATTAATTGATGGTATTGATATTAAAGAAGGACTTAACAATAAAGCATATTTATATTTTCAAAAGCCTATCAATGATAATATTAAAGAAGGTTTATTAACTATAATGAATAATAAATTAATGTGTACTGCTAGAGGAATAAATATATTAAATGAAATTTTAGTATCATTTTTATAATTTTAAATCGATTATTTAATAGGGGAAGCATATGAATCAAAAAATTGCTTATTTAAATAATATCAATATAAAAAATAAATTTGATGGTTATAGTCATTTAATATTGCCAAAAAAACTATTTACAACTTTTATGAATTTAAGCATTTCAAAAGTTGAATACGAGTTAGAACAAATTATTAATATATCAATAAAAAAGAAAAATTTTAAACAATTAGAAACTTATACTAAAAAAATTGGTATTAATGATTTATTTATAAATAAATTAATAAAAAATTTAAAGCAAAACTTAGAAAACACAAATTACAACTATAGTATTGACATTATTAATTTATTAAAAATTTTAGTTATTTTAACTTTTAGATATGATCAAAATATTTGATTTTCAATAACTGAAAAATACAAAACACTTAAGCAACCCTTAGACAGTTATATTTCAAATAACAAAATTATACTTTTTATAATGGATAGAGAAGCTCTTAATGCAAAAGGAATTCATTTTGATAATGAACAAATTTATATTTTAGATGAATTAAGAAAACTAATATTTAACTTTGACAAACTATTAAGTTTTAACTTTGAACATTTTAAAGATTACAAATACTTGCAGTTAAAATATTTCTTAATTCAAGTTAGTCTACTTAAAAATTATAATAACTCTGAAAAAAGTATTTTAAAATTAATGATAAATGTTTATTTTCAATTATTTGTAACATTTATGAAAGAAAAAAATCAAAATTTATATTTGAACTAAATTTTGATTTTTTTGATTTATTATATAAATATTAATTAACAACATAACTAGTGAAGTTAATAAAAGTATAGAGATTAAGGTTATAATTGTATAAATATTAATTGTTACTAACATAAAGAATAATATAAATAGAATAGCAATTATCAATGAAAACATAACATTACCAATTACATGATCTAATATAAATGCTCCATTTAAATTTTCATTATTGAGGATTTTTTTATAGAAATTATTTCTTGTTCTTTTTAATATTATGTATGCAAACCCTATAAGTAACTGTGAGAAAATTAAAACAGATTTATAATATAGATTTACATTATTTAAATTAATAAATACATTTGAAATAATAAAAGTTAGTAATATAATAAATGCAATCAAATATAGACTATTAGAAAAGTAATTTCATGATTTAGTGTTATTCTCATTTACTTTAATTAAATAACCAAATGATCTACCAATGTAATTAACTAAATATCCCAGAATTATATAAATGTACAATTTATCTTGTATTAAATTGTAACTTACATTATTATTATCGAACCAAATAAGGAATAAAAATATTAGACCATATTCAAAAAACTTCTCTATACCCATATAAAAATTTTGAGTAAAAATACTTATCATAAATCTTTTATTATTAAATGCAATTTTAAAATCTTCTTTATTAACATTTAAAACATTACCTTCATTCATAATGTTTTTGTTTAATATCATTATTGAAACTATTAATAATGATAACAACATAAAGTAAGTTAAATTATATATTGGATTAACAAAGTTATCTAATATAAATGGAATTGGTATTAATAAAAAACCTATCATTGTTAATAATTTATTAACAGTGATTTTTTTGTTAGTTCTAATACAATAACTTTTAATTATTTCAATATTGATAGGAATATAACCGGCAATAAATATACCAAATGTTATTAATCCAAAAATTAATAATATTATTGCAATAGTATTATTTTTTAATACAAATGATGTCATAGTTAAACCAATTGCTAAAAGCAAACCAATTGAATTGTGAATTAATACAATTCTATTACTTGTTTTTTTCTTTAACTTCATTCATAATGGTGTAAAAAATAACATTAGTATTGGAATAATTAATATTAAAGCAATATAATAATGGTTAAAAGTTTTATTTAATGCAAATGGTACAAAAGAAAAGAAACTTAATAATAAATTCATTGATAATACTAGAGAAATCATTTGAAAATTATAATTAATTTTCTTATCACTATAATGATTCATTTTGCTTACCTCTATTTCTACATATTTTACATAATCATTATTTATAATTTTTAAATGTCTAGACGATAATTTGTATATAACCTTTTCAATTTTATTAAAAATTAGTATTGGTAATATAAGATATAAAACAAATATAATGTGAATATCAATTGTTTTTGATAAGTA